>NZ_MBST01000092.1:0-300 GCF_001695865.1 Ensifer sp. LC384 | reverse complement strand
CCGCTCGACAGACACACGCCGGCCGATTTCGGCGTCGACACGACGGCGCGGCTGAAGGTGCTGAAGACCGAGGAGCCGGAAGGCCGCAAGGCCGGCATCAAGGTCAAGTCGGTGGCCGAGCTGGTCGAAAAACTCAAGACCGAAGCCGGCGTGCTTTAAGTTCAGGAAAGGGAGATTTTATCATGGCTATTCTGCTTCTGGCTGATCACGACGGCAGCCACCTTTCCGACCAGACGGCAAAGGCGCTGACGGCGGCGAGTAAAATCGGCGGCGACGTGCATGTGCTGGTGGCCGGTGCCG
>NZ_MBST01000091.1:0-317 GCF_001695865.1 Ensifer sp. LC384 | reverse complement strand
GCCGTCAAACCGGAGGGGTCCGTTTGTGCTAGCCGTGTGCTAGGGTATTTTGAATGCAAAAAGGGCTCCGATTTTCCTCGAAGCCCTTTGATATTGCTCGTAAACTTTGGGTGCGAGGGCGTGCTTTGGGGATTTTGTCCCGCTGCGCCGGCGTTGGCCTGCTGGCGGGATGCTTTCGTGGCGCTCAACTGCCCGGCCTGTTGGGCTGCAGAACGTCAAAAAGCCCGCGGACATTGCTGTCCTGCGGGCTTTGTTTGATCTGGTTGCGGGGGCAGGATTTGAACCTGCGGCCTTCAGGTTATGAGCCTGACGAGCTA
>NZ_MBST01000090.1:0-320 GCF_001695865.1 Ensifer sp. LC384 | reverse complement strand
ATGGCCAAGGCGCTTGCCGCCGATGCCGTGCTGTTTGGCGCCGTCGGCGGTCCGAAGTGGGATGCCGTGCCCTATGACGTCCGTCCGGAAGCCGGTCTCTTACGGCTGCGCAAGGACCTTGAGCTGTTCGCCAACCTGCGCCCGGCGATCTGCTACCCGGCCCTTTCCGCCGCCTCGTCGCTGAAGCCGGAACTGGTCGAAGGCCTCGACATCCTGATCGTGCGCGAGCTGACCGGCGGCGTCTATTTCGGCGAACCGAAGGAAATCATCGATCTCGGCAACGGCCAGAAGCGCGGCATCGACACCCAGGTCTACGACAC
>NZ_MBST01000089.1:0-268074 GCF_001695865.1 Ensifer sp. LC384 | reverse complement strand
CGCGTCGCCGGCACCCGCCATCTCGAACTCGACCTCGGCCGCACCCACCCGCATGCCGAAATCGAGCTGCCGCCCGAACGCACCACAACCCAGGACCGCGCCAGGGTCGCCTTCCGGCCAACGAAGTGGAAACTGTTCAGGGACGGGCAGCCTCTCGTGAAGCCGAAACAGGACGATGCCGCGGCGGTGGAACCACGGTTGGTTGCCCAGGCCTGAGCGAGAGAAAGCGCCGGCATTGCCGACGCTTTCCGAATCGACATCGGCCGGCTGTTAGATTCTTATGAGCGGATCGGCAGCGACAAAGGTGCCAGATCGCGCATCGGCCGTTTCTTCGGATCGTTTTCGGGGGCCTTGCGGCAGGCGTAATCCTGAGCTTCCTGCAGCAGCGCCACGGCGCCGTCATAGTCGATCAAGGTCGGACGCCCATGGCGCACGACGCATTGTCCGTCGACATAAACCTCTTCAATTGCGCGCTCCGCCGCGCAATGCAGCAGATTGCGCAAGGGGTCGTAGACCGGCTGCATGGCGTGATGCTTCAGGTCGATGACGAGAAAGTCCGCTTTCGCACCGACGGCAATCCGGCCGATATCGTCACGGCCAAGCGCGCGGGCGCCGGCAAGCGTTGCCGCTTCGAGGATGTCCGAGGTCGTGACGTCGAACACGGATTTACCGGAAAGCCGGGCGCAGATCATCGCCTGGCGCATTTCTTCCAGCATGTTGAAGGGATAGCTGTCGGTCCCGAGCGCGACATTGACGCCGGCGCGGCGATAGCGCCCGAGCGATTCCAGCGCCATGCCGCTGCGCGAGAAGGTGACGGGGCAATGGGCAACGGTCGTGCGCCGCGCCGCCAGCAGGTCGAGATCGATGTTCGTGCGCTGGCGCGTCCAGGAATGGCTGTCGACGAAGATGCAATGGCCGAGGATCAGGTTGTCGTCGAGGACGCCGAGGCTTTCGAGATACTGCACCGCGGTCAGGCCGGTCCGGCGCAGGAGTTCCTCGTGTTCGGCCATCGTCTGGGCCGAGTGGATGGTGATCGGCATGCCGCGCTTGCGCGCCTCGGCTGCAGCATCCTGCAGCAATTCAGCCGAGCAGGTCTCGATCTGCGATGGCGCCACCACGCCGCCAAGGCGACCGGAGGGATGGGCCGCAGCGGCGTCGACCACATCGAGCGCCCTGGCAAAAGCCTCGCGGCCGCGCGCCTTGTCCCAGATAAAATCCAGGCGATGGCTGTCTTCGACATGCCATTGCGCCTCGCGGAAGCCGGGAGCGACAAAGGCGCGGGCGCCACTTCGCGCCAGGGTTGGCAGCCAGCTTTCATGCGGTCCGGCGATGTCCAGCAGGGTAGTCACCCCGCTACGCATCAAATCGCCCAGCATCACGGTCAGCGATGCCTCGATGGCGCCGTCGTCGATCTCCAGTAGGTTGGAATATTCATAAAGAGCGTTGCCCCAAAGCGCTGCGGTACCCGCGTCTTCGAAGATTCCCTTGGAGATCGGCTCCTCGCCGGAGTGGCAATGCACATTGACGAAACCCGGCATCACCATCCGGTCAGCGCCGGAGGTTTCGCGGGCAAAGGCACCATCATAACGTCCGCCGACATGGACGAAACCTGCATCGTCATAGGCGACATCGGCGTCGTTGAGGTAGACATGGCTTTTCGTTTCGGTGTCGAAGCCGATGACGGTATGCGCCTTGCGGATAACGTGAATGTTCTCAGTCATGCGTAGTCCTGAAATATTGCTCGAGGAAACGGCTGTAAGCGCCCATAATAGCACTGAAAAAGAAGTAGATGACGGCGGCAAACACATAGCCTTCAAGCACGGCGATGCCCTGCCATTGCGGATCGCGCATGGCGGTCCGCACGGTATCGAGAAAATCGAGCAGGCCGACGATCGTCACCAGCGTCGTATCCTGGAAGAAGCCGATGAACAGGCCGACGAGCGGAGGAATGACCTTCTTCAAAGCCTGTGGCAGCACGATCTTTCGCATGATCTGCCAATAATGCAGCCCGAGCGAATGGCCCGCTTCGATCTGTCCCTTGGGAACCGCTTGCAACCCGCCGCGGACGATCTCGGCGATATAGGCGGCGGCAAAGAGAATGATCGCCACCTGGGCGCGCAGCAGTTTGTCGATGGTGATGCCATCGGGCATGAACAGCGGCAGCATGACGGTCGCCATGAACAGGATGCTGATCAGCGGCACGCCGCGGACGATTTCGATGAAGCCGACGCCAAGAACGCGGATCGCCGGTAGGCTCGAAGCCCGCACAAGCGCAAGTGCAATCCCGAGCGGCAAGGCGCAGGCGAGCCCGACGAAGGAGAGCATGAACGATAGTGGCAAGCCACCCCATTGCGTGGTCGGCACGACGGTCAGACCGAACAGGCCGCCGGCCATCAGCGTGTAGAGCGTCGGCAGGATCACAACGATCCAAGTGACGGCAAGCGCCCTGCCCCAGCTGCGCGGAACCATCGATACGCCGCAAGCGCCAAGGAACAGAAGCATCGCCGTCAGCGGTCGCCACTGCTCGTCAAAGGGATAAAAGCCGAAGAAGATATAGCGCAGCTTGGCCGACAGGAACGGCCAGCAGGCCCCGCTTGATGCCTTGCAATCCGCCGGTGCCCCGGAGAAGATCGCGTCGACGAACAGCCAGCCGATCGCGAGCTTGGCAAGCCCGAAGATCATGCCGAGGCACAGAATGGTGATCACGGCGTTGCCCGGCGTTCCGAAATAGGCGGAAAGCCAGGTGCGGTTGCGCGTCGGCGGGCGAGCCGCGGGCGCCATCAGGCTCGGGTCGGCAACGAAACCTTCGAACTGGGCCATGGCTCAGCGCTCCCTCAGCGCAACGCGCGCGTTGTACCAGTTCATCACCAGCGAGATCAGGATGGACAGTCCGAGATAGACGGCCATGAAGATGGCAATCGCTTCGATCGCCTGGCCGGTCTGGTTCATGATCGTATTGGAGACCATCACGAGATCGGGATAGCCGATGGCAATGGCCAAAGAGCTGTTCTTGAAAACCGTCAGATAGGTGTTGGTCAGCGGCGGCACGATGATGCGCAACGCCTGCGGCAGGATAACCAGCTTCAGCGTGCGCGAGCGCGGCAGGCCGAGGGCCGTGGCCGCCTCCCATTGTCCCTTGCTGACGGCTTGAATGCCGGCACGGACGATCTCGGCGACGTTTGCCGAAGCGCTTAGCGTCAGGCCGATCAGCAGTGCCACGAATTCCGGGCGCACGTGGTAGCCGCCGGTCAGGCGGAACCGGCCGAGCTCGGGAATATCAAGGGAGACCGAGATATCGGCGAGCAGCGATGTAGCCGCGAGCGGCAGCAGGAAGGCGAGCGTCGTGATGGTGGCGACAGGCATCTCCTTGCCCGTGGCGATCCGGCGACGAGCCAGGATGCGCTCGATTACGACGGCGGCAGCGATGCCGACGATGAGGGCGACGAGCAGTTCTTCGAAACCGCTTGCCCAGCGCATGGCCGGCAAGACCAGGCCGCTATTGGACAGGAACACGCCCGGAAGCATCTCGATCGCCTGCCGCACCGGCGGAAACACCGAGATGATCAGCGAATACCAGAGCAAGAGATAGAGGAGCAGCGGAACGTTGCGCAGCGCTTCGACATAGGCAAGCATCAGACGCGACAGAACCGGATTGTGCGACAGTCGGCCGATACCGACGAGTACGCCGAGGATCGTACCGAAAAGAACGGCGAGCGCCGAAACCTTCACGGTGTTGGCGATGCCGACAAGGATGGCGCGGCCGAACGTGTCGGTCGGCTCGTAGGCAATCGCAGTCTCGGTGATGACGAACCCCGCCTGGCGCGCCAGGAAGCCGAAGCCGGTGGCAATATCCTGCTTGGCAAGGTTGGCGCTCGCCGTGCTGAACATCGCCCAGGTGACGAAGACAACGGCGCCGATCGCAATTGCTTGGTAGAGGAACGCGCGGATGCGCGCGTCATAGAACAGGGACATGGCGACACGTCTGCCGGGCAAGGGGAACATCAAAGACGGAAAGGCCCGCGCCAGGGCGCGGGCCGACGACTATCAACGGAACGGCGGTGCGTAGAGCAGACCGCCCTCGCTCCAGCGGGTGTTCGGCCCACGGGTCAGACCGAGCGCCGTCTTGGTGCCGAGGTTGCGCTCGAACACTTCGCCGTAATTGCCGACGCCCTTGACGATGTTGTAGCCCCACTTGTTGTCGAGGTTGAGCATCTTGCCGAGCTCTTCGCTGACGCCGAGCATGCGCTGGATTTCCGGGTCCTCGCTCTTGGCCATTTCGTCGACATTGGCCTGGGTGATGCCGCGCTCTTCAGCCGCCATCAGCATCCAGACGGACCAGGAAACGATATCGCGCCAGTTGGAATCGTTCTGCCGGACCGACGGAGCGAGCGGCTCCTTGGAAATGGTCTCGGGAAGAACGACGTAGTCGTCCGGATTGTTGGCAACCGCACGGATCGACGCCAGGTCAGACCGGTCGGACGAGATGGCTTCGCAGCGGCCCGAGAAGAAGGCGTTGCGGTTCTCATCCGGGTTTTCAAAGACGACCAGTTCGAACTTGCCGCCGATCGAGCGGAAGAAGTCACTGAGGTTCTGGGCCGTCGTGGTGCCGGGCAGCGTGCAGATCGCGGCGTCCGTCAGTTCCTTGGCGCTGTTGACGCCGAGCGACTTCGGTACCATCAGCCCTTGGCCGTCGTAGAACACCGTCGGGCCGAAATCGAGACCGAGCGAGACTTCGCGCGAGAAGGTGTGGGTGGTCTGGCGCGACAGCATGTCGATTTCGCCGGACTGCAGAGCCTGGAACCGGGTATTGATGTTGGTCAGAACGAAATCGACCTTCTCCGGATCGCCGAAAACCGCCGAAGCGACAGCACGGCAGACGTCGACGTCGAAGCCCTGCATATGACCCTTGGTGTCTGCGGTGGCAAAGCCGGGCGTGCTCATCGAGACGCCGCAGATCAGCTTGCCGCGTGCCTTGACCGTTTCGAGCGTGGTGGCCGCGCTTGCAGTCGATGCCATGAGGCCGACGGCAATGCCGGCTGCCGTGGCGCAAAGTTTCAGAATTCTTTTCTTCATTTTCCCCTCCCTAATGACGACGACAATCTCAACCCAGCACGGGTCACGCGATCCTCTTCGCGTGCCTCCTCCCGCATGGGCCGGCGCCGGGGCTGTACCACCAGCGCCATCAATTGCATACGACAGCTGGATACCAATGGCAACATTATTGTATACAATATTGTCGCGCATATTGAATGACGCCATCGAGGCTGTGGGACATGTTTTGCCGATCCTTTCGGCTTGCCCGGGGGCGGCAACCTTGCCTGAGAGAACAAGTTGCGCCAGCAAAAGCTCCGAGCCGTAATGACGCAGTCGGTGGTGCTCGTCGGCCTGATCACCAACGGATGAAGGCAGGGCCGAGAACGACTTCTTCTTCGCCATCTGCGGCATGAACTGTCGTCGCGTGAGAATCTTGCCGGTTTCATCTCCCACACTATCCTGCAACGTTACCGGTATGCCGGGCGCGTCTTGCGAGGGAGGGAGTAAGCGATGCCAACAGAACTGGAATTCATGAGCCGACAGGTTGCAGCGGGCCGCCTGTCACGACGGGAGTTTCTGGGCCGGGCAGCGGCGCTCGGCGTAACAATCGCGTCGGCGCAGACATTGCTTGGAAGTGCCGCGCGTGCAGCGGGACCGGTCAAGGGCGGGACGCTTCGGGCCGGACTGGTCGGCGGCGAATCGACCAACAGCCTGGACCCGGCGACATGGGCAAGCCAAGTGCCCTACACGCTTGGGCGCTGCTGGGGCGAGCAGCTTCTCGAAGTCGCTCCGACCGGCGAGATCGAGTATCGCCTGGCCGAATCCTATGAAGCATCCAGTGACGCAAAAACCTGGAGCTTCAAGATCCGCAAGGACGTCACCTTCCACAACGGCAAGCCGTTGACGCCGGCGGACGTGGTGGCGACACTCGAACGCCACGGCGATGCAGACTCCAAATCGGCGGCCCTGCCCTTCGTGCAGGAGTTCGAGACGATCAAGGCCGATGGCGACAATGTCGTCATCACCTTGCGGCAGCCGAATGCGGACATGCCCTATGTCGTCAGCGACTATCATCTGATGATCCAGCCAAACGGCGGCAAGGACGATCCGAGCGCCGGCATCGGCACTGGCCCGTATAAGGTGGTGGTGAACGAGGCGGGCGTAAAACACGTGGCTGAGCGCCACGAAGGCTATTGGGGCTCGGCCGAACGCGGACACGCCGACCAGGTCGAAATCGTCGTCATCAACGATTCGACCGCGCGAACCGCCGCATTGCAAAGCGGCCAGATGCACATGATCAACCGCATCGAGCCGAAGCTCGTCGAACTGATCAAGCGCTTGCCCGGCGTCGTTATCCGAAATGTACCGGGCAAAGGCCACTATGTGTTCATCGCCCATTGCAACACCGCGCCCTTCGACAATAACGACCTGCGGCTTGCGCTGAAATATGCCGTCGACCGCGAGGAGATGGTGGCAAAGGTCCTCGGCGGATATGGCACCGTCGGCAACGACACGCCGATGATCAAGGGCTATCCGCTTTTCGACAACGACATCGAACAGCGGGTCTTCGACCCTGATAAGGCGAAATTCCATTACAAGAAATCCGGCCACGACGGCGCCGTTCTGCTGCGCACGTCGGACGTCGCCTTCCCCGGCGCCGTGGATGCCGCCCAGCTTTTCCAGATGAGTGCTACCAAATGCGGCATCACCATCGACCTGAAGCGCGAGCCGGGCGACGGCTACTGGTCGGACGTCTGGAACAAGCAGCCTTTCAGCATGTCCTATTGGACCGGCCGGCCGACGCAGGATCAGGTCTACTCGATCGCCTATTTGTCGAAGGCCGAATGGAACGACACGCGTTTCCAGCGCGAAGACTTCGACAAATTGATCTTCGCTGCCCGCGGCGAACTGGACGAGGCCAAACGCAAGGCGATCTATCGCCAAGCGGCAATGATGTTGCGCGACGACGGCGGCGTCATCGTGCCGATGTTCAACAACTATATCGACGCCACCAACGACAAGGTCGGCGGCTGGGTCGATGATCCGAACGGCGAACTGATGGGCGGCCACGCCTTGACGAAATGCTGGGTCACGGCCTGAGCCGAGAGACGGAAAAGCCGGAGGCCTTGATCGGGCGCTCCGGCTTTCACCAGCTTCTCGACGCAGCGCCCCCGATGCGGCCCACGTCGATCAATAATAGCGTTCAGCGACGGCGGCGCAGCGACAGCATGCCGTCGTCGGCAACGCCCGCCTCGATGTCGCTGTAGCGGGCGAGCGTCATGTGCGGCGTGTCGGCGGCTGCGGCATGTGCGCCGGTGATCACGATGATTTCGGCGCCGGCGGCCTTACCCGCCAGAATTCCGGCGGGAGCATCTTCGAAGACGATGCAGTCTTCCGGGCGCACACCCAGTTTCTCGGCGGCCAGCAGATAGCCTTCTGGATGGGGTTTTCCCACCGACACATCTTCGCCGGTGATCATCAGGTTCGGGATGGGGATGCCCGCGGCTGCGAGGCGGCGAACGGCAAGGTCGAGCGGCGCCGATGTGACAATCGCCCACTTTTCCGGTGGCAGCGAGTTGAGGAAGGCGATAGCGCCCTCGATCTCGATGATGCCTTCGACGTCGGCGATTTCAGCGAGCGCAAGCTGGTGCGCTTCACGCTCCGGATCGACACCCGGCAATTCGAGCGTGCGGATCGTATCGACGGCGCGAACGCCGTGTACCGTCTTCATCATTTCCACGGGATCGAGGCCATTACGGACAGCCCAGGCGCCCCAGACACGTTCGACGACGGCCATGGAGTTGAGCAGCGTTCCGTCCATATCGAACAGAAGAGCGGCGAAGTTCTTGGCAAAAAGAGAAGAAGGCGCGGTATCCAACGGTAATCCCCTGAAGCTGCGATGATGGGCGAAAAAGCCCGCCCGACAGTTCCGGCACACCTACAGGCTGGGGCGCGGGGGCACAATGCAATTCGGCATGCCTGCGATCATCTTCGGCAACGGTCAGTTACGAATGGTCAGCGCCAGGCCCGGTGCTTAGAAAGCCGATCGGACCACCCGGGACGTCATCGTCAAAGATCGCGCAGGAAAGACTGCCGCCGAACACCGCGGCTGAATCGACATTTGTGCGGTTGCCCACAGTGCGCGGGTTGGATCGACTCGGTGTGTGGCCATGGCAAAGATGCTTGCCCCAATAATCGCCCGAATAATCGTCAGGCCGTCTGATCCAGAGGAAGATCTCGTCGCCCTGTCGCTCCAGCGGCATGGCTTCATCGACGCCCGCGTGGACGAAGATGCGAAACCGCTCGACGATAATGGAGGGAAGCTGCAGCAACCACTTCAGATGCGTCCCCGGAATGACATTGTCGTAGGATGCCAATGTTTCGATGCCGCCGTTGACGAGCCACCAGTCGACATCGCTCTCGCCGCTCCGGGCGCCGAGCAGCATTTCCTCATGGTTGCCTTTCAGCGTCAGCCAGGACCAGCCTTCCTTCTGGGGGCCGGCCATGATCAGTTCCACCACGCCACGGCTGTCGGGGCCGCGGTCGATCATATCGCCGAGAAAAATCACCCTGCCTTCAGGCGCATAGGCTTCGATCTGCCGTAGAAGCGCCTGAAGTTCGGCCAGGCAGCCGTGGATATCGCCGACGGCAAAGGTCAGGTGCAGCGCGCTCATGCGCCAGTCCTCCGGAACTCGACGAAAGGGTTGTCGCCGTAACGTATGTTCGACGCTTGGATACGAGCGCCGATAGACTGCACGGATGGCGGAAACACGGCAAGGCCGGCAATGATCAAGCCCGCACAATAGGTAACGCGCCGATCAGGGACCGCGCGTCGCGTTCGGTTCGAACTGGATCGCGAAACCGCAGCGACTAACGGCGTGAATTGCCCTTGGCGATCGCCGAACTGGCGATGGAAACCGGGTCACTTGCCGGAAAGGTATCTTCGAGACCTTCGTCGAGCTGTTCTTCCATTGTTTTCCGATCATGCGCGGTCCGCGCATTGGGCAGTGGCTGCATCGCCGCTGAGCTCGGACGTGGGCGATCGGACGCATCCAACAACCTTTCATCGGCGCCAAGTGCCGCCGACAGAATGTCCTTTGCCCTGGCCACGGCATTCAACCGGTTAAGCGATGCATCCGCGTCCTGCGGACATGTGACCGTGACGACTTCGCCCTCGGCACCAACGAACTCCACCGTGAAGCCGGCTTTGCCGCCGCGTTCAGCGGAAACCTGAATTCCGACGATCTGCATCAATCTCTCCCTCTGCGAAAGGATAGATCGCTGGCACCGATTGGTGCCGGCGTCTCTACCAATACTCGTTGGCGTCCGCTCTTGCGGGCGTAAACGAGTAGACATGCAAGGAAGTCTCCAGACCGATGCTTTGTTCCGAAAGCCGATCAGATTTGTACTGGGTCCGACAGTCGAAGCACCCGTTAGAGTGCCTTGGCGCCCGGCATGGCCGTCGCCGGGACGACCGCTGCCGGCAAGTCCTTTGCCGTATCGGCGGCCTGGAATGCCGACACGCTTGGTTTGCCTAGCGGGCCCTGCCGGGTGCAGTTGGCAAATGCATCAAGGTCGCGGTTGTAGACCTTCGTCTCGACATCCATCATGCCAAGCACAGTGTGGAACAGGTTGTCGTGCGATTTCGGCTGGTCCGTCTCTTTGGCGAGGCAGCTCACGTCGATGCCCATTGCCGCCTGATACGGCTTCGAAAACCAGGAGACGAAAGGAACCTGCGTCTGCTCGCGCGGCGCTATCGCATAGGGCGCGCCGTGCAGATAAATGCCGTTCTCGCCGAGAGATTCGCCATGATCGGACATGTAGATCATCGCGCCCGAGATGTCGTTCTGATGCTTCTCCAGAAGGCGGGCAACGCTTGCCAGCACATGATCGGTGTAGAGGATGGTGTTGTCGTAGGCGTTGGTGATTTCCTCGACCGAGCATTTCATCAGCTCAGGCGTGCGGCAATCCGGCTTGAACCTCCGGAATTTCTCGGGATGGCGCAGATAGTAGGACGGACCGTGGCTGCCGAGCTGGTGCAGGACGATGACGCTGTTCGATTTGGTCGCCGACAGCTTCTTGTCCAGTTCGCCCAGGAAAATCTCGTCAAGGCACTCGCCATTGTTGCACAAGGGGCTGTTCTTCTGGTTCGTCATGCTCGCAAAGCTGATGAGATCGGCGATGCCCTTGCTGCCGGTGTTGTTGTCCCACCACGATACGGAAACGCCGGCGCGCGTGAGAACATTCACGAGGTTTTCGGTCGAGCGGGCCTTCCAGTCCGTATACTCGTTGCGCGGATAGACGGAGAACATGCAGGGAAGCGAAATTGCCGTCGCCGTGCCGCAGCTCGTCGTGTCGGTATAGTTGATCACGCCGAGTGATTTGAGCTCCGGATTGGTTTCTCTGTCATAACCGTTGAGCGAGAAATTCATCGCCCTGGCGGTTTCGCCAGCAACCACCACGACGACGACCGGCTTGCCTGCCGCGGCAACACGCGCGCCTTGCCGGGCGTCGGTGCCCAGTGGCTGCACGACAATATTGCGCTCCTTGTAGATCGAAGATGCGTATCGAACGGCGGCGGAGACCGGCCCGGTCGGATTGAACCGCTTCATCAGATCCTTGTGCTCGCGGATGACATAGGCAACGCTGGCAAAATCCGAATAGATCAATCCGCCGCTGATGAGCAGGCACGGTATGATGATGGCAAGATTGATAGCCGCCTTGGGCAGCAAGCGCCGATGGCGGACCTTGACCCAGACCACAAACACTGAAGGGATGACTGCGTAAAGCAGCAAGTGCAGCATCAAGCTGCTGGTCAGAAGATGGCTCGCCTCCGCCTGAGTGGTGACCGCTGCATTGCCGATCATGTCCTTGTCGATGATCACGCCGAAGTAATCAACGAAATAAGCAGCGGCCCCTGAAACGACGATGAGGAAGATCAGTACCGGTTTGATGACGTACTTGGCCGATGCAAGCGTCAAAACCGCAAAGGTGGTGAGCGCCAGTGCGGCGCCGAAAGACAGAAGCGACAACCGCGAATTATCGAAGTAGCTGGCGGCGTGCGACCAGAAGGAATTGTTGGTGACAACGAGCAAATAGATACTGACGATTGCACTGAGGGCAACGCTGCCGAGCTCTGGCCGGCGAATTCTTCTGACGATCAAAACAGTCTTCTCCTGCTGCAACTGCCTGACCGTCTTCGCTTTGCGGCCAGCATGTCGCGGGCATTCAGTTGAGGCGGAGGCCGCGTCATGCGGGGTCGCCGGTTCGATTGCAGCCTCCCCCTGCCCCGTCGAGATACGCCCGGTAAGCTGTCGAAACCCCGTCAAGATTGCTCATTGCCTCCCCGGCACCCGCTTTGGTTGGCCTGCGCAAGGGAGTTGGCAGCCTCTGAGAAAGCCCATATGGTCGAACCAAGAATGGTCATGCCGAGACGACTCGATGCGCCTGCTCCTGGTTGAAGACAGTCCGCGACTGGTAGAACTGGTCGGAGAAACCATGCGCGACGCGGGCTGGCGGCTCGATGCGGTGTCGAGCGTTTCGGACGCCGAGGCAGCCATCGCGGCTCAGGAACACGATCTGATTCTGCTCGATCTCGGCCTGCCCGATGGCGATGGCCTGGAGCTCTTGCGCCGCGTTCGCCAGGAATATCCCGGCTTGCCCGTCTTGATCATCACAGCGCGCGGATCGGTCGATGAGCGCATCGCTGGACTGGATGCCGGCGCCGACGACTATCTCGTCAAGCCCTTTCACCACCGAGAGCTCTTGTCGCGTTGCCGCGCGATGTTGCGGCGAAATCCGCAAGCGGTGCAGCCGGTACTCGAGGCAGGCGCTCTGCGCTACGATCCTGCAACCGCGGACCTGACATGCGACGGCATTGTCGTGCCACTGCCCCCCCGCGAACGCTCGCTGATCGAAATCCTGATGCGGGAAGTCGGCCGCGTCGTTCCCAAGCGCAAGCTCGAAACCGCGCTTTCGGAGTATGGCCAGGAGATCAGCCCCAATGCGCTGGAGCTTGCCGTGTCCAGGGTCCGCAAACGGCTGCAGGCCCACGAGACCGGCATACAGATCGAGACCGTCCGAGGGATCGGCTATCTGCTCAGGCGAGCCTCATGAAAAAGCCGAACCCGTCGCTGATCAGCATCGTCGCCCGTCGCATCGTGGCGTTCTCGCTGCTCGCCATGGCAATCCAGATCGGCGTCGTCTTTGCAGACTATTGGTTCGACGACGACAAGCTGACCGTTCTGATGCTGCAGCAGGAAACGGAAATACTGGCGACGGCGATCCGCCTCCGTGATGGCGTCATCAGTTACGAGTTTAGTCGCGAACTCAGCGAACGGTATCTGGCCCCTCACGATCGCGATGGATCGATTTTTCTCCGCGTGCGAACGGAACCGGGAACTCTGCTCTATTCAAACTGCACCACGGAGTGCGCCGAGCATTTTCTTCCGCTCGACCTCGACGCGCCTAATTTCTGGAAGCGGCTGATTTCGCCCGGCAAACCCTTCAGTGTTGCCGGCGGCCAATCGTTCGAACGCGACGGCGCGACGGTTCTGATCGAACTGGCGATCCTCAAGGATCCAAACGGCTTCATGTACAGCGCACTGCTGCACGAGATGTTCGATTCGATGATCGTGCCGATGACGTTGATGTTCTGCCTCGTCATCGGCGCGACGATCTGGTCGATCCGCAGTGCCCTAAAACCGGTTGCCATGGCGGCAGCGGCAGCGGACCGATTGGATCCCCGCGACAGCGGTGCTCGCCTGCCGCTCACCCGCATGCCCGAGGAGATCGCCCGCCTCGTCAGTGCCGTCAACCGCATGCTGGCGCGTGTCGCCGACCTGATCCAATCCCAGAAACTGTTCTCCTCTTCCATTGCGCACGAGATCCGGACCCCGGTTTCGATCGCAAAGATGGAACTCAGCCACATCGACGACCCCCGTGCCCGCAATGCCGAGCGTGACCTCGATGCCCTCACGCATATTCTCGAACAATTGACCTCGCTTGCCCGGGCCGACGCCGTCGATCCTTCGGCCTATCAGCAGGCCAGCCTCTCGCAGATCGGCGCGAGCCTTGCAGAGGCGATCGCGCCCTTTGTCTTCGATCACGACAAATCGCTGGAATTCGTCGACGAGGGGACGCCTGCGGTAACCGTCATCCCGGCGCTCGTCGAGAACATGTTGCGCAACCTGATCGAGAACGCGGTCAAGCATAATCCCCCAGGCACCCGCATCGTGCTGACCTGCGGTCCCGGTGCGATCGTCAGCGTCGAGGATGACGGCAAGGGGCTCGTCGACCTGCCGGAGCATCACGAAGATCTCGGTTACATCAAGCGATCGGGCCAACTCGGCCTCGGCTTGAAAATCGTTCAGCGCATCAGCGAACTGCATGAGGCCCCGATCACAATGGAGACCGCGCCGGATCGGGGCACGAAGATAACCATCGACTTCTCTAGCGCACGATCAGACGGCGTGCAGACGTGACGACCGATCCGCGGGACGCCTAGGCCATCAGTGCTCCCGATGCGGGCGCCGTGCATACATTTTAATCCGTTTCGTTTTTGGATGCGGATTGCCTGCCGAATTCGGCGGCATGTGCTATTGGCTTGGACAACCAGCTATTCCACCGCCCGCGAGTTTCCATGCCGAGGGCCAGTGCCTACCTCAAGCGTTTCATCCCATCGCTCGCTCCCGTCAGCCATATGGAGCGGCTGCGCGCGTCGCTTGGCGCCCTTATCGGCATTCTTCTGACCGGCTTCGTCGGATATTCATTCGATTGACTTACTTGTCCGGGCAGCGTAATATGCGCACATGAAAAAGAACGAAACCTCCCAGTCCGCACGCAAACCCGATCGCGGCGATGCCACGAGGGAGAAGTTGCTTTCAGCGTCCATAGACATCTTCGGACGTTACGGCTTCGACGGCGCAAGCACGCGCAAGCTGGCTGATGCGGCCGGCGTCAACCTGCAGGCGATCCCTTACTATTTCGGCGGCAAGGAAGGTCTCTACATCGCCGCCGCCGAACATCTGGCCGCGATCATCGGCGGACATGTCGCCGATCTGCGAACGGTCATCCTTGAGCGCCTGGCACGACTTGATGCGGAAGGTGCCGCGATGAGTCCGAAGGAGGCACGCGCCCTGCTGACGCAGATGGTCCAGCGCATGGTCGGGCTCTTCGTCAGCCGGCAGTCCGAGAGTTGGGCCCGTTTCATCATCCGCGAACAGATGGAGCCGACGGAAGCCTTCGCACGCGTCTACGAGAACATCATGGGGCCGATGATCTCAATGGCCGGCCGGCTGGTCGGCACGATCCTTGGCGAGGACCCGGCGTCGCAGCAAGTGCGGCTCAGGACGCTGTCCTTCGTCGGCAGCATCCTCGTCTTCCGCATGGCGCATGCCGCACTGCTGCGACAGATGCAATGGGATGCCGTCGGCCCGGCCGAACTCGAGACGCTGCAGCGGCACGCCGCCAACCTCGTCGAAGTGCTCGGCGAAAATGCGGAGCGCCAGCCATGAACAGAAAGACACTCATGCCCGTCGTCCTGGTCGCGGGAGCGGTGGCCGCAGGCTGGTGGTTGGAGCTTCCCTCGCGGCTCGGCTGGACCGAGCGGCGGCCGGCCTCGGTGCTTTACGGCAACGTCGATATCAGGCAGGTCTCTCTCGGCTTCCGCGTCAGTGGGCGCATAGACAAACTGGCAGTCGACGAGGGCGACCCGGTCAAGCCCGGTGATATCCTCGGCACGCTGGATGCCACGCCTTTTCAGCAGGCGGTCGACGCGGCGGAGGCGGACCTTGGCGCATTGCGTGCCAATCTCGAAAAGCTGAAAGCCGGCGCGCGCAAGACCGAGATCGCTCAGGCGCGCGCCGTCCACGAGGAGCGACTCGCTGAACTCCAGAATGCCGATCTGGCCTATCAGCGCGCCCGGCAATTGCGGCCGAATGATACGATCTCGCAGGCGAACCTCGATGAAGCGAGCGCCGCGCGGGCCGCGGCTGCCGCACGCACCACCTCCGCTCGCGAAGCGCTCGCACTCCTCGAGGAGGGAAGCCGGGTTGAAGACATCGCCGCTGCCGCTGCTCAGGTTCGGGCTGCAGAAGCCAGGCTGGCGAGCGCACACACGTCGCTTTCCGATACGCGGTTGCTGGCGCCGAGCGATGGCATCGTGCTTTCGCGCGTCCGCGAACCCGGCGCCATGATCGCGCCATCGGATACGGCCTACGTGATTTCGCTGAGCGAGCCTGTCTGGGTCCGTGCCTACGTCGCCGAACCCGACCTCGGGCGGGTACATCCCGGCATGAAAGTCGAGATCATCTCGGATACCGCTCCGCATCGGCCGTATGAGGCAACGGTAGGCTTCATTTCTCCCGTTGCCGAATTCACCCCGAAGTCAGTCGAAACGCCGGAACTGCGCACTGATCTCGTCTACCGCCTGCGTATCGTCGTGACGAAGCCGGGCGCGGATCTGCGCCAGGGCATGCCCGTCACCGTGCATCTGCCAGAGGCTGAAAGAGGCGCATCATGACCGACGAGCCCTTCGTGCGGATCGCCGGCGTCGTCAAGCGTTTTGGCGACGGAGCACCCGCGCTCGATCATATCGACGGTGAAATTCTTGGCGGTCGCATCACCGGCCTTGTCGGCCCCGACGGCGCGGGCAAGACAACGCTGATCCGACTGATGACCGGTCTGATGCTGCCCGACGAGGGAAAGGTGGACGTACTGGGCTTCGACACCGCGCAAGGTCCCGCCAGCATTCAGGCGTCTATCGGCTACATGCCGCAGCGCTTCGGCCTCTATGAAGACCTGAGCGTACAGGAAAACCTCGATCTTTATGCGGACCTGCGCGGCCTTCCTCTCGCCGAGCGCACGGCGACGTACGATGAACTGCTCGAATTCACCGACCTCAAACGCTTCACATCCCGGCTGGCGGGCAAACTTTCGGGCGGCATGAAGCAGAAGCTCGGGCTTGCCTGCGCATTGCTGCGCAAGCCGCGGCTGCTGTTGCTCGATGAGCCGGGCGTCGGCGTCGATCCGATCTCCCGTCGCGACCTCTGGAAGATGGTCGAAAACCTGACGGCCTCCGGTATCGGCGTCGTCTGGTCGACAGCCTATCTCGACGAGGCGGAAGCCTGCGATGGGGTGTTTCTGCTGAATGAAGGAAAGTTGCTTTTTGCCGGCGTCCCCTCCGAGTTGACGGGACGCATCGCTGGTCGCGTCTTCAAGATATCCGGTACGACGGGACGGCGACGCGATGCGCTTGCGCGTTATCTTGACGAAGACGGCGTCGTCGATGGCGTCATCCAGGGTGAGGCCATTCGCCTGGTCATGGCATCAGGGGCAACACCACCGTCGGCACCATCGGCGAATGCCGGCGTCACGCCGCAGGCGACCGTGACGCCGCCACGTTTCGAAGACGCATTCATCGACATGCTGGGCGGCGGCCCCGGCGGGCATTCGAAACTGGCGGAGGCGCAGAAGCCCTTTGCGAACGAGAGCGGCAAGCCGGTGATCGAGGCTCATGGGCTGACAAAGCGCTTTGGTGATTTCACCGCTGCCGACGATATCACCTTCGACATTCCGCGCGGCCAGATCTTCGGACTTCTAGGTCCCAACGGCGCCGGAAAATCGACGACGTTCAAGATGCTCTGCGGATTGCTGAAGCCGAGCGCCGGCGAAGGTCGGGTCGCCGGATTCGACCTGCGCCGGGATGCGGCCGAAGCCCGCAACCGCCTTGGCTACATGGCGCAAAAATTTTCGCTCTACGGCGATCTCAGCGTCGCGCAAAACCTGAATTTCTTTGCCGGCGTCTATGGTTTGTCCGGCGAACGCAAGAAGGAGCGGACACGGTTGATGGTCGAGATTTTCGGCTTCGGCCGCCTGCTGGACATGTCCGCCAAGGACCTGCCGCTCGGCCTCAAGCAGCGCCTCGCCCTTGCCTGCGCCGTTCTGCACGAACCGGAAGCCCTGTTTCTCGACGAGCCGACTTCGGGCGTCGACCCGATCACCCGACGCGAGTTCTGGACCCATATCAATGGTCTCGTCGAAAAGGGCGTGACCGTGCTGGTCACCACCCATTTCATGGACGAGGCGGAGTATTGCGATCGGATCTCGCTCATCTATCGCGGGCGCTCGATCGCGCTCGGTGCTCCCGACGAATTGAAGAAACAGGTGGCCGACGCGGCCTGCCCCGACCCGACGATGGAAGACGCCTTCATCGCCCTGGTGCAGGGGTCTGAGGAAAGGCAGGCGGCATGATTACGCCCAAACCGATCGAAACGCCGACGACCGGGCGCGGACGCCGCTTTGTCGCCCTGGTGCGCAAGGAAAGCTACCAGATCGTCCGCGACCCGAGCAGCATCCTCATCGCCTTCGTCCTGCCGCTGATCCTTTTGTTCCTGTTCGGCTATGGCGTGTCACTCGATACCACGCAAACGCGCATCGGCCTCGTGGTGGAACAGGAAACGCCCCTGACGCGCGATCTCGCTGCCGGCTTTCAGGCATCACGCTATTTCTCCATCAGCCTTGGCCGCGACCGCCGCGATTTCGAAGACGATCTCGTGCTTGGGCGTATCCGCGGCCTCGTCATCATCCCTGCCCGCTTTGAGGCAGATCATGCGGCGGGCCAACACCCCACATTGCAGGTCCTCGTCGACGGCTCGGACCCGAACACCGCCAACTTCGTCCAGAATTACGCACAGGCGACAGTCGCCACCTGGCAGCGCCAACGGCTCGAAGACGACGCAGGTCGTCCGCCGGCGATTTCTGCCGAGCAGCGGTTCTGGTTCAATCCGGAGCTGACGAGCCGGAATTTCCTCGTCCCCGGTTCCATCGCCATCGTCATGACGCTGGTCGGCACGCTCTTGACCTCGCTGGTCGTCGCGCGCGAGTGGGAGCGCGGCACGATGGAAGCGATGATGGCAACGCCGGTATCGGCGGCGGAACTGCTGGCCGGCAAGCTCCTACCCTATTTTCTACTCGGTCTGACCTCGATGACGCTCTGCGTGCTCCTCGCCGTTTTTCTCTTCGGCGTGCCGTTCCGGGGCTCGGTTGCCGCACTCTATGCGCTTTCGGCGACGTTCCTGATGCCGGCGCTCGGTCAGGGGCTGTTGATTTCCGCGGCGACCAAGAACCAGTTCCTGGCCTCACAACTTGCGCTGATCTCGGCCTTCCTGCCAGCGTTCCTGCTCTCCGGCTTCCTGTTCGAGATCAACTCCATGCCTTCAGTCATCCAGTGGATCACCTTCATCGTGCCGGCGCGCTATCTCATTCCGAGCCTGCAGACGGTGTTCCTGGCCGGCGACATCTGGCCGATGTTCCTGCAGGCTATCGCCGTCATGCTGCTGATCGGCTGCGTCTTTTTCGCGCTCGCAGCCCGAAGCACCCGCAAGAGGATCGGCTGACATGTGGTGGGTCCGGCTCAAAGCATTGATCGTCAAGGAACTGCTGGCGGTGCTGCGCGACCCCAAGGGCCGCGCAATCCTGATCGGGCCTCCGATCCTGCAGCTTCTGGTCTTTTCCTATGCTGCGACGCTCGAGGTGACGAATGTCGACATCATGGTTCTCAATCGCGACAGCGGCCACTGGGGCCACGAACTCGTCGAGCGGATCGATGGTTCTCCGACGTTTCGAAGCATCGCATTCACCGACGATCAAAACGAGGTGCGCGACGCCATCGACAGGCAACGCGCCATAGCCGCCGTAGAGATTGGCCCGACCTTCTCGCGCGACGTCGAGGCCGGCCGGCCGGCCGAAGTCCAGATCATTCTCGACGGACGTCGGTCGAATGCATCGCAGATCGTTTCCGGCTACCTCGGACGTATCGTCGGCGCCCTCGCCGCCGATACGCCGGCCGGCAAACGCTCAGCGTCCGAGGCAATCGCAGTCGTTCCACGCAACTGGTTCAACCCCAACCTCACCTATCAATGGTTCATGGTGCCCAATCTCGTCGCCAGCATCGCGCTGTTGATCGGGCTCATCGTCACTGCACTGTCGATCGCGCGCGAACGGGAGCTCGGCACCTTCGACCAGTTGATGGTGTCGCCGCTACGCACGCATGAGATCCTGATCGGCAAGCTGATACCGCCGATGATGATCGGGTTGTTCCACATCACGGTCTATATTCTCGCCGCCGTCTTCATTTTCGGCGTGCCGCTGCGTGGTTCCCTGTTCCTGCTCTACGGCAGCGCGGTGTTCTATCTTGCCGCCGTCGTCGGGCTTGGTCTGTTCATTTCCGCGCTGTCGATGACGCAGCAGCAGGCAATCCTCGGCGCCTTCCTGTTCATGGTGCCGGCGATGCTGCTCTCGGGCTTCGCCACGCCGATCGAGAACATGCCGACCTGGCTGCAGCCGGTGACGTTGGTCAATCCGCTGCGCTACTTCCTGGTGATCGTGAAGGGGGTCTTCCTGAAGGATATCCCGCTGGCCGAGGTCGTGCACCAGACGATTCCGCTTTGCATCATCGCCCTTGTCACGCTCTCGGCCGCCTCATGGCTGTTCCGCCGCCGACTGGAGTGAGCGTTATCCCTTGATGAAACGCTCTATCGCGGAAATTTCATTCTGGCGGATGTCATGCCCACCGGCATGCCATTCGATATCGGTGACTGTGCCCTGCGCTCTGAAATAGTCCGCCAGGGCCTGTGTCTGAGGCGCTGGGCAAATCGGGTCGCGCTCGCCGGCCGTGATCAGGACATTGCGGCCCGCGAGCGCCGCATTGTCCGTTGGCCGGAACGGGATCAGCGGATGCATCAGGATCGCCTTGTCGAAAAGGCCGTTCTCGATAAGCACGTTGGCAAGAATGTTCGCCCCGTTCGAGTAACCGAGGCCGATGATCTGCGAAGCATCGTGTTCCTTGGCCAGGGTCTGGACGAAACCAGCCATCTTTTTCGTGGCTCGGTCGAGGTCCGCCATGTCGTAGACCCCCTCGCCGGTCCGCTTGAAGAACCGGGCCGCCCCATGCTCCGACACGTCGCCGCGCGGCGATACAATCGTCGCTTCGGGCATCAGTTGCGCGCCGAAGGTGAGGAACTGGTTTTCGTCGCCGCCCGTGCCGTGGAAGACGAAGACGATCGGATTGCCGGGCTGGCCGGCCTTCAGTTTGTGCACATAGCCATGATCGGCCATAGAAATCTCCTTGTTGCTTGCCGGATGTAGCATCGGCGGCAATACTGGCCCCGGCCGCCGTACGCTTCAGGCTTCCAACTTCTGCAGGTGGTTTTCGAGAACCGGGCGCAGGTGCTTGTGCTGCTGCGGCAGCTTCAACGCCTCGCCGAGATGAGCCAGATCCTCATCGCGGTTGAAGCCCGGCTCGTCGGTGGCGATCTCGAACAAGACACCGCCCGGCGTGCGGAAATAGATGGCCCAGAAATAATCACGGTCGATCACCGGCGTGACCTGATAGCCTGTATCCATCAGAGCCTTGCGGACTTCGAGCTGCTTTTCGCGATTGTCGACGGCAAAAGCGATATGATGCACTGAGCCCGCCCCCTGGGCTGCGCGGTTGAGGTTCGGCATGGTCTCAAGGTCGATCAAGCCCGCGCCATTCCCATTGGGCATGATCAGGCGGGTGACGCCGTCCTTGCGATCCAGCTCCTCGTAGCCCATGAACTGCAGCAACTCCGCTGTCGCCCCTTCGTCGCGCAGCCGCATTGCCGCCGAATGGAAGCCGCGGATCGCATGGTCCTGCGAAACGCCGCCTTCCGTCCAGGGCGCCCGCGGATCGTCGCCGACTTCGACAAGTGCAAAGCCGTCGCCGTCCGGGCCAGCGAAGTTCAATCGTTTTTCACCGAAGGTCTGTTCGTCCTTGAGCCCGGTGACGCCGAGGCTCGAAAGCCGCTCGCGCCAGAAGCCGAGCGATCCCTCGGGAACGGAGAAAACCGTCGTGCCGACTTCCCCGGTGCCGGCACGTCCGCGCGGCATCTGCGGGAAGGGAAAATAGGTCATGACCGTGCCGGGAGTGCCGGCTTCGTCGCCATAGTACAGATGATAGACATCAGGGGAATCGAAGTTCACCGTCTTCTTGACGCGGCGCATGCCCAACGTCTTGGTGAAGAACTGATTGTTGGTGAAGGCGTCGTCCGCCATTGACGTCACATGATGCAGGCCCTTGATCTGATTGAGCATTGCCGGGATCCTTTCCGCCCGCCAAGATCGGGCTTTGTCATGACGCATAGATGCGCTCATCCGGGCCGTTGCGAAAGACAGCCGCGACCAAACGCATTGTCAACGAATGATTGACGATCGAATAAAATCGTTGAACGAACAGTGAGCAAAGGCGCCCTGTCTTGTGGGCGGAGCGACCGCTGCTTAAGATCGGTGGGGCCAAATGCTGGCTGTCGGGAACGTGCGGGAGGAGGAGCCCAGACATTCCGTGAAATACCGCCTCGTCGTTGCTGTCATCCTGATACCGCTGGCGGTTGCCGCGCTCACCTGGCAGGGCAATGCCGTGGCCACGCGCAGCTATCTCGATGAGGCATCGGCGCAGGCAAATACGGCACTCAGGCTCGCTGTCGCGGCTCTGGACGGCCACCTCAACCGCTACCAGGCCCTGCCCGCCTTGATCGCCGATCACGACGACATTCAGGAGCTTGCCACCCGCCCGCGTGACCGCCGATTGAGAGAAGCCGTGAACGCTTACCTCAAGGATATCAATGCGCTTCTCAACTCGTCCGATATCTATGTGATCACGCCCGACGGCGACACGATTGCCGCCAGCAACTATGACGGTCCGACGAGCTTCGTCGGGCAGAATTTCAGCTATCGGCCCTACTTCCAGGAGGCCCTGCAGGGGCGGCAGTCGCGGTTCTATGCCCTTGGCACGACGTCGCTGAAACGCGGCTACTATTTCGGCTCGCCAATCCGCGTCGGCGAAGACATCCGCGGCGTCATCGTCTTCAAGGTCGACATCGAGAGCATCGAGGCATCCTGGCAGGGAGGTGAGTACAAGATCTTCGTTTCCGACCCGGAGGGTATCATCTTCATGTCCGGCACGCCGGAATGGCTCTATGCGTCTGTCCTGCCGCTGACGCCGGAGCGGCTTACACGCACGGAGACATCAAGGCGCTACGCCAATGCGACATTGCGAGAGCTGCCTATGACGCCCGGCCGCCTCACCGATCACGACCTGGTCACGGTCGCTACTGGCGATACCAGCCGGGAGTATCTGCTTCTGTCGCATTACATGGCCGATGCCGACTGGACGGTGAACGTTCTGACCGACACGGCATCCGTTCGGACCCAGGCGCTGACCACCGTCATCGCCGCCTTGCTGCTCATATGCCTCACCGGCCTCGCAGCCGCCATTCTCTGGCAGCGCCGCGCCCGGCTTAACGAGCGCATCTCAATGCAGGCGGAAGCGCAGGCCGAACTCGAGCGACGCGTCGACGAACGCACCGCCGACCTTGCTCGCGTCAACGTGCAGATCGAAGAGGAAGTCGCCGAGCGGCGCCAGACCGAACAACAGCTGCGCCGGACCCAGGCCGACCTCATCCAGGCGGGCAAGCTCGCCGGCCTCGGGCAGATGTCGGCGGCGCTGTCGCACGAGTTCAACCAGCCGCTGGCGGCGGCAAAGACCTATGCCGACAGTGCAACCCTGCTGATCGAGCGCGGACGCGCCGAAGAAGCGAGCGACAACATCCGGCGCATTTCCGGTCTGGTCGACCGGATGGCGGCAATCAGCCGGCACCTGCGCAATTTTGCGCGCAAGCCGAACGAGAAGCTGAGGCCGGTGCTGATCGAGGATGTCGTACGCGACACGATGGAGATCGTTGCTGTCAGGCTCAAGGCGGCGGCGGCCGAAATCGACATCGATCTCGGTGACGTGCCGCTGGTGGTTCGCGCCGGTTCAGTCCGTCTGCAGCAGGTTCTGGTCAATGTAATCTCCAACGCTGCCGACGCCGTCGAGGGCCTGGACGATCGCCGCATTCGCCTTCGCGCCTGGAGCGAAGGCGACAAGGTCGTGCTTGCGATCAGCGACCGTGGTCCCGGCGTGCCTGCCGCGATCGCCGAGCGCATCTTCGACCCGTTCTTTTCAACCAAAGGCGTCGGCAAGGGACTGGGCCTTGGTCTGTCGATTTCCTATAACATCGTCAAGGACTTCGGCGGCAGCCTGATTGCCACGAACCTTGCTGAGGGCGGCGCAGAGTTCCGTATCGAACTTCCCGTCGCCGATGACCTGGGTAAGGAGGCCGCTGAATGATCGAAAGCCGTGTCCTGCTCGTCGATGACGAAGAAGAGCTGCGCCATTCGAGTGCGCAGGCGCTGGAGCTCGCCGGCTTCCGCGTCGATACATTCGCCAGTGCCGAGCACGCCCTGGAGTTCATCGGCTTCAGCTTCCCCGGCGTGGTCATCAGCGACATCCGCATGCCGGGCATGGACGGCATGACCTTCCTGCAGCGTATTCGCGAGATCGACGTCGAGGTGCCGGTCATCCTTGTCACCGGCCACGGCGATGTGCAGCTGGCCGTCCGCGCCATGCGCGAAGGCGCCTATGATTTCGTCGAGAAGCCCTTCACCGCGCAGATGCTCGCCGGCACCATACGCCGCGCGCTCGACTGGCGCGCGCTGGTGCTCGAAAACCGTCGCCTGAAGGCGGTTGCCGGCAAGCGTGACGACATCGAACAGCGCTTGTCCGGTCGCAGTCAGGTGATGGTCGATCTTCGCTACCGGGTGCGCGCGATCGGCGCCTCCGACGCCGACACGCTGATCATCGGCGATACCGGCGTTGGCAAGGAGGTCGTGGCTCGCACACTGCACGATCTGAGTGGCCGGGCGAACAACCCCTTCATCGCCATCAACTGCGCCGCCCTGCCCGAAAACCTGATCGAGAGCGAGCTTTTCGGACATGAGCCCGGGGCATTCCCCGGCGCGATCCGCCCACGCTACGGCAAGTTCGAACATGGGCGTGGCGGCACGATCCTGCTCGACGAGATCGGCTCGATGCCGATCGATCTGCAGGCCAAATTTCTGCGCGTGCTGCAGGAACGCGTGATCACACGGCTCGGCTCCAATGAAGTTGTACCGCTGGATGTTCGCTTTATCGCCACCAACAAGGTGGATCTCGAGCAGGAAGTGGCCGCTGGCCGTTTCCGGCCCGATCTTCTCTACCGCCTCAATGTCGCAACGCTGCGCGTGCCGCCGCTTGGGCAACGCCGCGCCGACATTCCACTGCTGTTCCTGCAGCTCGTGCGCGAATCCGCTGCGCGCTACGGCCGCGACGACGTCGAAGTGTCGCAGATCTTGCTGGCGGAGATGGCGGAACGCAACTGGCCGGGCAATGTGCGCGAACTGCGCAACGCTGCGGAAAGGCTGGTGCTCGGGCTCGACGCCTCTTCGAACGATGCGACCTCGGCCGTGCCGAATGGCGGTCGCCTGGCCGACAAGGTCGCAGCCTTTGAGAAAGGGCTGATTGCCAGCGCCATAGCCACCCACGGCGGCGCGCTGAAGCCGGTCTACGAATCCCTCGGCATCTCGCGCAAGACGCTCTATGAGAAGATGCAGAAATTCGGGCTCGACAAGAAGCTCGTTGCCACAGATCTGACAGGCGAAGGCGACGGGCGATAGCACCGTCGAGGAAGCGGCAACGCGAGCCTACTGCATAATTCCTTAAATCGGAATCGATTTAAGGAATTATGCAGTAAGTTTAGGGTGTTACAGCGTCCTTAGCGCGTCATATCTGACGCGCGGCGCTGTAGAGGCGCGTTGTTTCAGGGTCACGCGCGCATGGCGGGCCGAAATGCTAGGCCGGAGACGATCGAGCACCCGGTCCCAAACGAAAACAGGGGCGCGGATGCCGCGCCCCTGCGATGCAATCATGCGGATCATGCCCTACACGTTGAAGGCGGCTCCGATCAACGTCTTGGTGTAAGGTTCCTTCGGGGCCTCGAAGATCCCGTCGGTATGGCCTTCTTCGACGATCTTGCCGTTCTTCATGACGATCACGTAGTCCGACATCGCCTTCACCACCGACAAATCGTGGCTGATGAAGATGTATGACAGGCCATGCGAGCGCTGCAGATCGCGCAGCAGCTCGATCACCTGGCCTTGCACCGAGCGGTCCAACGCCGATGTCGGCTCGTCTAGAATGACGACCTTCGGCTTCAGGATCACCGCCCGCGCAATCGCGATGCGCTGCCGCTGGCCACCCGAAAACTCGTGCGGATAACGGTTGCGCGACGCCGGGTCGAGGCCGACTTCCTTCAGGGCTTCGATGGCGCGGCGGTCGCGGTCAGCGCGGCTGAGCTCAGGCTCGTGCACCTGGAGACCTTCGGTGATGATTTCGCCGACGGTCCGGCGTGGAGAAAGCGAGCCGTAAGGATCCTGAAACACCAGCTGCAGCGCACGCCGCAGCGGACGCATCTGGCCGCGGTCGAAGCCGGAGATGTCGGTGGTCCCGAAGCGGTAGTAGCCGCTGCTCGGCAGAAGCCGCAGCAATGCACGCCCGAGCGTCGATTTTCCGGAGCCGGATTCACCGACCACGCCGATCGTCTGGCCTTCGCGAAGCCGCAGGTTGACCTTGTCGACCGCGCGGAAGACCGCGTTGCCTCGGGTGAAGAAGCCGCCGCCAATCGAGTAATCGACAGAAACGTCCCGGCCTTCAAGGATGATCGGCGCGTTGTCGGCCGGAGGTGCTTTGCGACCGCTCGGTTCCGCCGCCAGCAGCATCTTCGTGTAGTCGGCCTGCGGCCGCTCGAAGATGTCGGCGGTCGTTCCCTGCTCCACCACTTCGCCACGGCGCATCACCGCAACACGTTCGGCAAAATGCTTGACGATGCCGAGGTCGTGCGTGATCAGCACGATCGCCATGCCGAAGCGCTGCTGAAGCGACCTCAGCAGATCCAGGATCTGAGCCTGGATGGTCACGTCGAGCGCCGTCGTCGGCTCATCGGCAATCAAGAGATCCGGTTCGTTGGCAAGCGCCATCGCGATCATCACACGCTGGCGCTGACCGCCCGAAAGCTCGTGCGGATAGCTGTCGATGCGCCGACCCGGGTCCGGGATGCCCACCAGCTCCAGCAGTTCCAGCACGCGCTTGCGCGCCTGTTTGAACGTGCCGCCGCGGTGGTGCACGATCGGTTCGGCGATCTGCCGGCCGATGGTGTAGAGCGGGTCGAGTGAAGTCATCGGCTCCTGGAAGATCATGGTGATCTTGGAACCGCGCACGCCGTTGAGCGCCTTGGGCGAAAGCCCCACCAGTTCCTGACCGCGGTAGCGGGCAGAACCGGTAACGGTGCCGTTCTTGGCGAGCAATCCCATGATGCCCATCATGGTCTGGCTCTTGCCCGAACCGGATTCGCCCACGACCGCGAGTGTCTCGCCGGTGCGCACATCGAGATCGATGCCCTTGACCGCTTCGACTGTGCCGTCCGGCGTCGAGAAGTTCACCTTGAGGCCGCGAACGGCCAGAATGGTTTCGTTGGTGTCTGCCATATCAGCGGTCCTTCGGGTCGAGCGCGTCGCGCAGGCCGTCACCGACGAAGTTCAGCGAGAACAGCGTCAGAACAAAGAAGATGGCCGGGAAGATCAGCAGCCAGGGTGCCGACTGGATGTTGTTGGCGCCTTCCGAGATCAACGCGCCCCAGCTCGTCAGCGGCGCCTGGACGCCGAGGCCGAGGAAGGAGAGGAAGCTCTCGAGCAGGATCACCTTCGGCACGACCACGGTGACGAAAACGATGACCGGACCGATGGTGTTCGGAATGATGTGCCGGCGGATGATCTGCCAGTCCGTCAGACCGAGCGCCTGGGCTGCGCCGACGAATTCCCGTCGTTTCAGCGCCAGCGTCTGACCGCGCACGATACGGGCCATATCCAGCCATTCGACTGCACCGATGACCAGGAAGATCAGGATGAACGAGCGTCCGAAGAAGACCACGAGCACGACGACGAGGAAGACGAAGGGCAGAGAATACATGATCTCCACCAGTCGCATCATGACGTTGTCGACACGGCCGCCGATGTAGCCCGACGTCGCGCCGTAGACGACGCCGATGCCGAGCGACACCAGACTTGCCAGCAGACCGACGGCAATCGAGATCTGGCCGCCGAGCATGACGCGCACCAGCAGATCACGGCCGTTCGAATCGGTGCCGAACGGGAAATACTCGCGGTTCACCTGGCCGGTCACCTTGAGCGTACGACCTTCGTCCTCGGTCGCCACGACCTGGGTGTCGCGGAACTCGTTGGCGCGATCGAAGTAGCGCGTCGCGCGGGCATCGATCGGCTGCTCCGAGGCGATCGTTGCGGTGAAGGTCTCACCGTCGATGTTGAACTCCTTGAGCGTGACGCGTGCGCGTGTCGCGATCCCTTCCATCACCCCTTGCAGAGTGGACGTATCCGGACGCGGCTCGAGGCTCGGGCCGATCGAAACGTAGGACGGGAACACCTGATCGTAGGTGTGCGGCGAAAACAGCGGGCCCAAGAACGAGAATATCGCGATCAGGGCCAGCATGACGCAGCCGGCCATGGCGGCGCGGTTGCGCTTGAAGCGCATGGCCGCCAGCTGGAAGAGGCTGCGCCCCTTGGTTTCCGGCGTTGCCGCCGGCGTCTGGACGATATCAGTCATGGCGAACCCTCGGATCGAGCAGGCCGTAGAGAATGTCGACCAAAAGATTGAAAACGATAACGAAGATGGCGACGAGAATAACAGTGCCCATCACCAGCGTATAGTCGCGGTTGATCGCCCCAAGGACGAAGTAGCGGCCGACGCCCGGGATGGTGAAGATCGTCTCGACGACAGCCGAACCGGTGAGCAATGCCGCCGCGCAAGGCGCGAGGTAGGAGACGACCGGAAGCATCGCACCGCGCATGGCGTGCGTGACCACGACGGTCCTTGCCGGCAAGCCATAGGCCTTGGCGGTTCGGATATGGTCGGTATGCAGCGCCTCGATCATCGAGCCGCGGGTAAGGCGTGCGAAGACCGCGAGCTGCGGTAGTGCGAGCGCGATCATCGGCAGGATCAGAAAGCGCATCGAACCGTCGCCCCAACCGCCGGCGGGCAGCCAGGACAGGATGATGGCGAAGACCAGCGTCAGCACCGGGCCGACGACGAAATTCGGGACGGTGACGCCAAGCGTCGAGACTGACATGATCGTGAAGTCGAGGATGCTGTTTTGCCGGAGTGCGGCGATCGTGCCGGCGATGACGCCGCCGATCACTGCAAACAGCAGCGCGTACAGGCCGAGCTCCATCGAATAGGGCAAGCCCTTGCCGATCAACTGCGCGACGTTGTTGTCCTTGTAGATGTAGCTCGGGCCAAAGTCGCCGGTCACTGCATTGCTGAGATAGTGAACGTATTGGCGCCACAGGGGCTGGTCGAGCTGATACGTCTTCATCAGGTTCGCCATCGTTTGTGGCGGAAGAGGACGCTCGAGGTTGAAGGGGCCGCCAGGGGCAAACCGCATCAGGAAAAAGGAAATGGTGACGACGATAAACAAGGTCGGCACCGCACTCGCCAATCGGCGAAGGATGAAGGAAATCATGGACGTGCTCCGGAGGCGACGCGCGGCCTTTTCACCGCGCGTCGTCCCTGTTCGTTATTCGGCGACGCTCAGGAACCGGCTCAGGTGCTGGTTCGGCGAGTTGTCCTGCCAGCCCTTGACGCGGTCGGAGACCAGCCACAGGTCGGCCTGGGTCAGAAGCGGAGCGATCGGCTGTTCCTTCATCAGCAGGGCTTCGGCTTCATGCAGCAGCTTGGAGCGGGCTGCCGGATCCTGTTCCTCGTAGGACTTCTTCATCAGGCCGTCGAAGTCAGCGTTTTCGAAGTGGCCGTAGTTGAAGGTCTTGTTGGAGCTGAGGCTGAGAGCAAGGAAGTTCTCGGCATCGGCGTAGTCGGCAACCCAACCGGCGCGCGCAACGTTGAACTTGCCGCCTTCCTGCAGGTAGGCGTAGTGCGAGGACACGTCGAGGTTCACCAGCGACACCTTGGCGCCGAAGGTGTTCTTCCACATGTCGGCAACGGCCGTGGCAACGCGCTCGTGGTTCGGGTTGGTGTTGTAGCGCAGCTCGATTTCGAGCGGCTTGCCACCTTCGCCGTAACCGGCTTCCTTCATCAGGGCCAGCGCCTTGTCTTCGCGATCGAGCTGCGACACGGTGCCGAACTCGGCCTTGGACGGCTCACCGTAGCTCTCGATGCCCGGAGGCACCATCGAGTAGGCCGGCAGCTGCGAACCGGCGTAGATTTCCTTGGCGAGGAAGTCACGGTCGACGGCCATCGACAGGGCCTGGCGAACGCGAACGTCGCTATAGGGCTCCTGGCGGGTATCGAAGGCGTAGTAGTAGGTCGCGAGCGTCGGCGAAACATGGACTTGATCGCCATGGGACTTGCGCAGACGATCGAGCTGATCGGCCGAGAAGTTGTAGGCGAGGTCCATTTCCTTGGCTTCGAAGCGGCGAACCGAGGCGGCCTGGTCGTCGATCGGGTAGAAGATCACCTTGTCGAGCTTGACGTTGGCGGCATCCCAGTAGTTGGCGTTCTTGACGACGGTCAGGCTGTCGTTCGGGACGTGCGCGGCGAGCGTGAACGCGCCGTTCGAAACCATGACGCCCGGCTTGACGAAGTCCGTGCCGTTCTTCTCGACGCTTGCCTTGCTGACCGGAAGCGCGGTCTGGTGTGCCAGCAGTTCCAGGAAGAACGGGGTCGGGCGCTCAAGCGTGATTTCGAGCGTCTTTTCGTCGACGGCCTTCATGCCAAGCTGGTCGGTCGGCACTTCGCCCTTGTTGACCTTTTCGGCGTTCTTAATCGGGAAGAGAATGTTGGCGTAGCCGGCCGCGACCTTCGGGTCTTCGACACGGCGGAACGAGAAGACGAAGTCTTCGGCCGTCACCGGCGAACCGTCGGACCACTTCGCGTCAGCGCGCAGCTTGAAGGTATAGACCGTACCGTCGTCCGAAAGCTCCCACGTTTCGGCAGCCCCCGGGACAATCTTGCCCGAGGCGTCATAGATCGTCAGGCCTTCGTAGAGATCCTTGAGGATGAACTCTTCGATGTTGATCGACGTATGGGCCTGGTCCAGCGTCTGCGGCTCACCGGCGTTGCCACGATGCAGGACAGCTTCGGCAAGAGCCGGGCTTGCTCCGATGAGCAGCGAACCGATCAGCGCGGCGGCGCTAAGGTTGAGTTTCAGTGAGGCCATTTCGTTTCTCTCCTTCCCCTTTTTTGGGTTTGTGATCGCAGGAGAGAAGTGCAAATCTTTCTCAAACGCAAGGCGGATTCTGCAGCGCGCTGCATCTTTATCTATAGACCCGCAATTTTATGAAATCAAAGGTTGTATTTCGTTTGCGATCGTTTTCGTCGTTTTTGCGACGCGGATGTGACAACCGGGCCGCAATCCACGCGTTTCTACTGTAACGTTTTAGGTGCAAGCTCGGCTCTGCCGGCTTGCCGGCAAGAATCGGCCGCCGTGCAAACTTCGTGAATTCAGGGCGCAGTTTACGTAATGTGCGGAAAGAAAAGGAGGCTTTGCCGCAATCTTCTTGCAGAACGTTCACCGCGCGATGACACTGTGTTTCCCTATAGGCCGTTTTGACCCCGGTGCAAGCCGCCATCAGTGCGCGCAAAAGTGGCATTTGACCAACTCGGCCCGCCAATCGGTGACGCACCACTAGAAAGCGAAACGGTTAAATCCACCCTGTTGCATCCAGTCCACAGTAAAATCGATTGAAGCGGGTTCGGCATCCCTCGCACCCGGCCTCCGGCCCGTTGCCAAACCACTTTGATGAACTATTGTGCGCCAGACTTCGGTGGGCGCGACCATTTCGCGCGTTGTCGCGTCGCACAGCAATTCCGGCCATCGACAGGCGTCGATGAAACCATGTGCGGCGTCCTGGCCGGACCATTTTTCGTGGCGCACCAAGCTGTGCCGAAACACTAAAGGGAGATATCGAATGGCATTGATCACATTGCGGCAACTGCTCGACCATGCGGCGGAGAACGACTACGCGCTGCCGGCGTTCAATGTGAACAATCTGGAATATATTCAGGCCGTTATGCGCGCTGCCGATGCCACCGATTCTCCGGTGATCCTTCAAGCAAGCCGCGGCGCCCGTTCCTATGCCGGTGACGCCTTCCTGCGCCACTTGATCCTGGGCGCCGCCGAAGAATACCCGCATATCCCTGTCTGTCTGCACCTTGACCACGGCGACCAGCCGTCGACCTGCATCTCGGCGATTACCAACGGCTTCACCTCCGTCATGATGGACGGTTCGCTGGAGAAAGACGGCAAGACCGTCGCCAGCTATGAATATAATGTCGCGGTAACGGCGGAGGTCGTGAAGATCGCCCATGCGGCCGGTGTTTCGGTCGAAGGCGAACTCGGCTGCCTCGGCAACCTGGAAACCGGCGCCGGCGACAAGGAAGACGGCCACGGCTTCGAAGGCAAGCTGTCGCGCGAGGAACTGCTGACCGATCCGGAACAGGCTTTCGATTTCGTCACCAGGACCGGTGTCGATGCGCTTGCCGTCGCCATCGGCACCAGCCATGGCGCCTACAAGTTCACCCGCGAGCCGGACGGCGAGATCCTGTCGATCGAAACGATCGCCAAGATCAACAAGCGCCTGCCGAACACCCACCTCGTCATGCATGGGTCGTCCTCTGTTCCGAAGGAACTGCAGGACCTGTTCAACACCTATGGCGGCAAGATGAAGCCGACCTGGGGTGTACCGGTCTCGGAAATCCAGAAGGCGATCCCGCTCGGTGTCCGCAAGGTCAACATCGACACCGACCTGCGCCTGGCCATGACCGGCACGATCCGCAAGAACTTCGCCGAAAACCCGGAGAATTTCGACCCGCGCACCTACCTGAAGCCGGCAACGGCTCTCATGACCGAGGTTTGCAGGGAGCGTTTCGAAGCCTTCCGCACCGCAGGCAAGGCATCGAAGATCCGCACCCTGCGCCTGCCCGAGATGGCCAAGCGCTACGCCGCCGGCTGACTGGCTTGAAACGCGCCGCCGTCAGAATGTCGGCGGCGTGTTGATCCATAGCAAAACCGTTTCGCCGTCATGCCGGTTGGTCCAGGCATGGCGGCGTTTGCTTTCGAAATAGAGCGAATCGCCGACGCTCAGGTCGTAGAACTGATCGCTGTCGAGAATGAACTCGACGCGTCCTGACAGAACGTAGACGAATTCTTCCCCCTCATGCCGATAGGCACCCTCGCTCGAAGCGCCTGGCTCCAGAACGAAGCGGTGGCAATCCATCTGGTTGCGACCATCGGCCAGGAGCTGCACGGTGACGCCGGGTGTCGTCTTCGGCCAGCTCCGCCACTCTCCCGCACGGACGACGGCCCGGGCATCGGCCTCTTCCTCACCGGAAAGGCTCGAAACCGTCGACCCGAAATATTCGGCGATATTGTGCAGGACAGCGACCGAAACCCCCTGCGAGGTTCTTTCGAGCGTCGAGAGAACGGAAGCGGCAATCCCGACTTCGCCTGCGACCTGCTCCAGCGTCCTGCCGGCGGCATGCCGCAGACTGCGCAACTTGCGGCCGACCTGATTGTCGATACCGCTCTCGCCGGCAGCAGGCGCGTCGTCATCCCCGGCCCCTTCGGCCTCGAGCGCCTCTCTGATGGCAGCGGGATTGAGACCGCGCTCGACGCGGAACCAGGAGATGCGTTTCAGCCGGGCAAGGTCAACTTCGGTGTATTGCCGGTGACCGGTCGGCGAGCGCTCCGGCACCACCAGCCCTTGGGTCTCCCACAAACGGAGCGTCGAGGCGGATACGCCCGCCAATCGTGCAGCCTCGGCAACCTTGTAGCGCACGCCGCCCATTCCCTGTTTCCCTGTTTCGACCGCGGGTGCCCGCGCGAATCTGCGCCGCGCTTGCGCGTTGGCGAACTTACCCGCCGGGCACGACCTTTTACAAGAATGCGTCATCAGCGCCGGCGTTCTCTCGATCACCAAATTTGATTTGCATTCCATTTTGAAAGATGTACCACTTCCCAAATAATCTTGCAGAAAAAATGCAACATATTACCTCCGCCAGAACAGGACACGCGCCATGACTAGCCTCACCGATCGTAAGAACGCCGCCATTTCCCGCGGCGTGGGCATGACCACGCAGATCTACGCCGACCGTGCGGAGAACGCCGAGATCTGGGACAAGGAAGGCAACCGCTACATCGACTTCGCCTCCGGCATCGCCGTCGTTAACACCGGCCACCGCCACCCGAAGGTGATCGCCGCCGTGAAGGCGCAGCTCGATCGCTTCACCCACACCTGCCATCAGGTCGTGCCTTACGAAACCTATGTGCATCTCGCCGAGCGCCTGAATGCGCTTGCGCCCGGTGACTTTGCCAAGAAGACGATCTTCGTGACGACCGGCGCGGAAGCCGTTGAAAATGCGGTGAAGATCGCCCGCGCCGCCACCGGCCGCCAGGCCGTGATCGCGTTTGGCGGCGGCTTCCATGGCCGGACCTTCATGGGCATGGCGCTCACCGGCAAGGTGGTGCCGTACAAGGTCGGATTCGGCGCCATGCCGGGCGACGTCTTCCACGCCCCCTTCCCGATAGAGCTGCACGGCGTCACCGTCGAGCAGTCGCTGGCGGCGCTGAAGAAACTCTTTGCCGCCGATGTCGATCCGGGCCGCGTGGCCGCGATCATCATCGAGCCGGTGCAGGGCGAAGGCGGTTTCTACCCGGCTCCGCCGACCTTCATGAAGGCATTGCGCGAAATCTGCGACCAGCACGGCATCCTCCTGATTGCCGACGAAGTCCAGACCGGTTTTGCCCGAACCGGCAAGATGTTCGCTATGGACCATCATGAGGTTGCGCCCGATCTGATGACGCTGGCAAAGAGTCTCGCCGGCGGTTTCCCGCTCGCAGCCGTCACCGGCCGCGCCGAGATCATGGACGCGCCGGCGCCGGGCGGCCTCGGCGGTACCTATGGCGGCAACCCGCTCGGAATTGCTGCGGCTCACGCCGTGCTTGACGTCATCGCCGAGGAGAAGCTTTGCGAACGCGCCGAGCAACTCGGCGGTCGCCTGAAACAGCGCCTTGCGGCGATCCGCGAGCAGGCGCCCGAGATCGTCGACATCCGCGGCCCCGGCTTCATGAACGCCGTGGAGTTCAACGATGTAAAGACCAATCTGCCGGGCGCCGATTTCGCCAACAAGGTCCGCCTGATCGCGCTCGACAAGGGCCTGATCCTTCTGACCTGCGGCGTGCATGGCAACGTCATCCGTTTCCTGGCACCGATCACGATCCAGGATAACGTCTTTGCCGAGGCGCTCGACATCCTCGAAGCTTCGATCCTCGAAGCGCGTGGTTGACGCTTCGCCGGGCGACCGCTAACGCGGTTGTCCGGGCCAATGAAACGGTCCCGGGTGTCGGGAGGATCGACACCCGCAAAAACAAGGAAAAAGCGAGCCTGCCGGGATGCGCCAGGCATCGCTGGAGGATGCCCATCATGACCCTGACGCCGGCTTTGACGAAACACCTGCGCGCTGCCGAACTGTTTTCCGCACTGGACGGAATTGCCCATTCCGCCGGGCGTTGGACGGGCGCGACCTTCGACGTCGTCAATCCGTCGACGGGAGAGCTTCTGGCGACATTGCCGGATATGGGAATTGAACAGGCGCGTGCCGCGATCGATGCGGCTGCTACCGCGCAAAGCCTTTGGGCGGCAAAGCCTGCAAAGGATCGCAGTGCTGTGCTTCGACGCTGGCACGACCTGATCATCGCTCATGCCGACGATCTTGCCGCCATCCTGACCGCCGAAATGGGCAAGCCGGTCGCAGAATCGAAAGGCGAGGTGCTGCACGCAGCCGCCTATGTCGAATGGTATGCCGAGGAAGCCAAGCGCATCTACGGCGAAACCTTCCCGGCGCCGGCCAATGACCGCCGTATGCTGGTCATCAAGCAGCCCGTCGGCGTCGTCGGCACGATCACACCCTGGAATTTCCCCGCCTCGATGGTGGCACGCAAGATCGCGCCGGCGCTTGCCGCCGGCTGCGCCATTGTCCTGAAGCCTGCCGAGCAGACGCCGCTCGTTGCCGGAGCCTTGTTCGTTCTGGCGGAGAAAGCCGGTTTCCCGGCCGGCGTCGTTAACCTGCTTTACGCTGCGGAAGGTGCCGCGATCGGGCGCGAGCTCTGCAGCAACCCCAAGGTTCGCAAAATCAGCTTTACCGGCTCGACGGAAGTCGGGCGCCTGCTGATGCGCCAGTGTTCCGATCAGATCAAGAAGGTCAGCCTGGAACTCGGCGGCAACGCGCCCTTCATCGTTTTCGACGATGCCGATATCGACGAGGCGGTCGATGGCGCCGTTCAGGCGAAGTTCCGCAATGCAGGACAGACCTGTGTTTCGGCAAACCGCATCTATGTGCAATCGGCCGTGCATGACGTCTTTGCCGAAAAGTTCGTCAAGCGCGTCGCCGAACTGACGGTCGGCGACGGCTTCACGTCGGGCATCACCGTCGGGCCGATGATCGACAAGCACGCGATCGAGAAGATCGAAGCCCATGTCGCGGATGCCGTGTCCAAGGGCGCCGAGGTGCGCAGCGGCGGCCATCGCATCGGCACCTCCGGAACCTTCTTCGAACCGACGGTGCTGACCGGCATTTCGACCGACATGCGCATAGCCCAGGAAGAGACATTCGGCCCGATCGCCCCGATTATCCGCTTCGAGACCGCCGAACAGGTGATCGCCGAAGCGAATGACACGATCTATGGCCTCGCTGCCTATTTCTACGCCGAGAACCTCAAGCGCGTGTGGCATGTGGCCGAGGCACTCGAATACGGCATGGTCGGCATCAACACCGGCCGCATGTCCTCCGAAGCCGCCCCCTTTGGCGGCATCAAGCAATCCGGCATCGGCCGGGAAGGATCGCGCCACGGGCTCGAGGACTATCTCGAGATGAAATATCTCTGCATGGGCAACATCTGAGAGACCTGGTCGCCGGCTCGCGATCAGTCGACGATGTGGTAGCCACCGTCGACATAGAGCACTTGCCCCGTTATCAGCCGGGCGGCGTCATGGGCCAGGAAGGCAGTCGCCACGCCGACATCGTCGATGTCCACGAGCTCGCGGCTCGGCGACTTGACCTTCGTCTTTTCGAGCAACGCATCAAATTCCGGGATACCGGAGGCGGCACGGGTCGCAAGAGCTCCGGGTGAAATGGCGTGGACGCGGATGCCCTTGGGACCAAGCTCCGCCGCCAGGTAGCGGACCGCGCTTTCCAGCGCGGCCTTGGCAACCCCCATGATGTTGTAATTTTCCACCACCACCTGCGAGCCGTGATAGGTCATGGTGAAGAGCGTGCCGCCATTCTTCATCAAGGGTTCGGCAAGGTGGGCCATGCGGATGAAGGACCAGCAGGATATGTCCATGGTCTTGAGGAAACCCTCGCGCGGGACATCGGTTACGCGCCCTCCAAGCGCGTCCTTCGGCGAGAAGGCGATCGAGTGGACGACGAAGTCAAGCTCGCCCCAGGTCTTGCCGATCTCCGCGAAGACCGCCTCCATCTGGCCGGGAACGGCAACGTCGAGCGGCAGGAAGATCGGCGCATCGAGTTCGCGCGCCAAAGGCTCCACATAGGGTCTTGCCTTGTCGTTGAGATAGGTGACGGCGACTTCCGCTCCGAAAGCGCGAAAGGCGCGGGCGCAGCCCCAGGCGATCGATCGATCATTGGCGATGCCGACGACGAGGCCCTTGCGGCCTTGGAGAAGCTTGGCCTTTGCGGCGGGAATGGACATGGCTTGCCTCCGTTGCGTCAGGCGGTACGGGTTCTGAGGAGCGCCAGCGTGTGGCGCGCGATCATCAATTCCTCGTCGGTCGGAATGAGATACAGCGCCACGCGGCTCGCCGGCGCGGAGATCAACATGGCGCCGGCATCGTTTGCGGTCGGATCGAGTTCGGCCCCAAGCCAGGCGAGTCCTTCGGCGATGCGGGCGCGGATCGGAGCGGAGTTCTCGCCGACTCCCGCCGTGAAGACGAAAGCATCGATCCCGCCCAGCGCAGCCGCGAGCATTCCCGCATTGAGTCCGCATCGATAGACGAAGTGATCGACGGCAAGCTTGGCATGCGGATCGTCGCTTGCGAGGAGATCGCGCATGTCGTTCGACACGCCGGAGAGCCCCTTCAGCCCAGCCTCATGGTAGAGCAGATCCGAGACGACCTGTGCGCTCATGCCCCTTTGAAGGATCAGATAGAGCACGACACCCGGATCGAGTTGGCCCGGACGCGTGCCCATCGGCAGGCCGTCGAGCGCGGTGAAGCCCATCGTCGACTCGATGCTGTGGCCGTTGCGCAATGCGCACATCGAGGCACCGCTACCGAGATGGGCGACGATGACCCGGCCACGCGCAGCCTCCGGCGCCAACTCGCGCAGCCGCTCCGCGACATATTCGTAGGAGAGACCATGGAAGCCGTAGCGCCGCACGCCCTCGTCATAGAAGCTGCGCGGCATGGCGTAGCAATTCACTTGCTCAGGATGGCCGTGATGGAAGGCAGTGTCGAAGCAGGCGACCTGCGGCACATCCGGGTTGATTGCCATGGCCTGGCGGATTGGGGCCAGGTTATTGGGCTGGTGCAGCGGCGCGAGATCCTGGTAGCTCGCCAGGCGATCGAGCACGGCAGCATCGATCAGCACGGGCTCGGCAAAATCAGGACCGCCGTGCACGACCCGGTGACCGATCGCGCGCAGTGTGAAGCCTTCAAGCGTCAGCAGCCAATCCCGCGCCACCGCGATGGCCGCCGGAAGGTCGCGTACGACGTCTGCATCATAGCTGCGGTCGACCAGCACTGCACCGTCAGCGCCTTTCGACTGCAGCCGAGGGCACGTGCCGATGCCGCCGATCTGCCCGCGCACGCGGCGCTCGAGGCCGGTGTCGGTGATTGCGAACACTTGGAACTTCAGGCTCGACGAGCCGGCGTTGACGACAAGGAGGGCATCCATGGCTATATCGCCTTGACTTGCGTCACGCGCCGCCTCGCTGCGTAGAGCGCCGCCACGGCGCACGAAGCAAGACGCGTGCGCACCGAATCCGCCCGCGACGTCAGCACGATCGGCACCCGCGCGCCAAGAACGATGCCCGCAGCGTCGGCGCGGGAAAGGAAAGTCAGGTTCTTGGCCAGCATGTTTCCGGCCTCGAGATCCGGCACCACCAGGATCTGGGCTTGGCCGGCAACCGGCGACGTGATGCCCTTGATGCGCGCGGCCTCCGGATCGATCGCGTTGTCGAAGGCGAGTGGACCGTCGAGATGGCCACCGGTGATCTGGCCGCGTTCGGCCATCTTGCACAGTGCGGCTGCTTCGATCGTCGAAGGAATCTTCGTCGTCACGGTCTCCACCGCCGAAAGAATGGCAACACGCGGCTCGCCGAGACCGATCGTGACCCAGAGGTCGATCGCATTCTGCACGATGTCGCGCTTGGCTTCGAGGTCGGGGAAGATGTTGATGGCGGCGTCGGTGATGAACAGCGTCTCGGGGTGACCCGGCACATCCATGATGAAGACGTGGCTGATCCGCCGATCGGTCCTGAGCCCGGTGGCGGAGGCGGCCACCTCTCGCATCAGTTCGTCCGTATGCAGGCTCCCTTTCATCAGCAATTCGCCTTTGCCTTCGCGGATCATCGCGACCGCCTTGGCCGCCGCCGCATGGCTGTGCGGCACGTCGACGATCTCACGCCCCCCAAGATCGAGCCGGTGTTCGGCGGCGACATTGCGGATTTTGGATTCCGGACCGACAAGCACCGGCGCGATCAGCCCCATCTCCGCCGCCTCCAGCGCACCACGGAGCGAAGTCTCGTCGCAGGGATGCGTCACGATGGTGACTGCGGGTGCCTCCGCTCGCGCGGCGGCTATCAGGCGGTTGTATTTGGACGGCTCAGGCGTCAGGGCGGTCACCTCGGACACGTCGAACTCCTTCCTCGGTCAGGATGCGCTGCGGTTGGGGGTGGTCTTGCGGACGGCGATCGGGACCGTCGGCTCGCTATCAAGCCCGAAAAGCGTCGCCATGCGTTGCAGCCTTTCGGCTGCAGGGCCCGTCAGCGGGCCGGACGCATCGAGCACCGATCGAAGGGCCGTGAAGGCGCCACGACGATCCTCGATCGCTTCCGGCAGCAGATTCGGGAGCGCCGCAAGGGTCGTCTCCTCGTCGATCAGCAGCATGAAATACTGCTCGCGCATCAACGTCTTGAACTCGGCGAGGCTCAGTTGTCTGGCCCCGGGGTGGGCGCGCCGCAGCCGGCGAACGGCTTCAAAACCACGCTCGTCAACCCCGCCGCGCGCCATGCCGACGAAAAGCAATGCCCTGGCGAGGCCTTCGCAAGTGCCACCCTCCGTCATCCTGGCCTTGAGTTCGGCGATGCGTGCATCGACGAGACCCTGGTGTAGCAAACTCTTCTCGGCCTTGCGCGGCGGCCGGGTCGATTTCGCATCGATACCGAGCGCGGCCTGCAGTGTGGGAGCGCCGTAGATCGCCTGGAACGTCTGCTCCGAGAGGGATTCGGCCATCCGTCGCCAGGCCTCCAGCCCGTCGACGATTTGGCGCGACAGGTTCTCCTGCAGAGCGGTGAATGGGTTGTCCGGGGACGCCGGCTCGCGGCTTTCGCGCACCTGCTCGGCCAGCGCCGATGTCCAGGCCATGAACGGATTGTCTGGACCGAACAAGGCATACTGCAGGCGCAGAGGGTGCATGTTCCGCATCGCCTCAGCGACTGGCGGCGTCACCACCGTTTTGATCGCCGGCTGCAGGTAGGTGCGGTAGAGCGCCAGATTGATTTCCGAGAGCTTCGCAGCGGCGGCAAAGCGCCGTTCGTCGTCGATATCGTTGCCGCCGAGCGCGCGGATATCGTCGAGCGTTCGCGCCTCGCAGCGCATCACCCACTCGCCGGAGACCAGGTCCCTGCCCTCGGCAGCCTCGCTCGCCGGCGTCAGCACTGCCTCGTAGAGACCCGGCGGCAGCACATCGATCAGCTCGATGTTGGAGGCAAATTCGTCGTGTTCCTTCCGGGCGACGCCCGCGGAAACGAAGATGCCGAGATGCCCGATCGTCTCGTGCACGGTGTAGACGATGGTCTGGCCATAGGCGCGGATCTCGTCGACGCTGTCGTAAAGGTCCAGAATCCAGTCGAGCGCCTGCTGCGGCGGGGTGATGTTGTCGCCCTTCGAGCAGAACACGACAATCGGCGAGCGGATGTTGCGAAGATCGATCGCTGTTCCGTCTGAGGTCCGGATTTCCCCCGCAGCTAGTCTGTTGCCGACGAAGAGTTCATCGACGATGAACTGCATCTCCTCGGCGTTGAGCGTGACGTGTCCGCCCCACCAGCGCTCGAAGCCCAGGTAGCGCCCCGCCTCCGTGTCGATCTTCGAATAGAGATTATATTGTTTGGTCCAGAGCGTGTTGGCGGGGTTCTGGTTCTCGAAATTCTGAACCAGCCAAGCACCGTCGAAGATGCCGGCACCAAGATCGCCGGTCAGCGCGGTCAGCCAACTACCGCCGAGAAGCCCGCCGGAATAGCGCATAGGGTTCTGGCCCTTGACCCCTGCCCAATAGGAGAGAGGCGCGCCAGCAATGATGATCGGCCCAAAGAGCTCCGGCCTCAGCGACGCGACGATCATTACGGCCCAGCCCGCCTGGCAATTGCCGATCACGCAAGGCTTGCCGTCGGCGTCCGGATGGCGGGCGATGACCGTTTCGAGAAAATCCGCTTCGGCATGGGCGATATCTTCGATGGTCTGGCCGGGAACGGGATCGGGAAGGAAGCCGATGAAATAGCAGGGATGGCCCGCCTTCATCGCCACGCCGATCTCGCTGTCGGCCTTGAAGCCACCGATTCCGGGACCGTGGCCCGCGCGGGGATCGACGACAACAAACGGCCGCTTCGACGGATCGATGACGACGCCATCGGGCGGTACGATCCGCACCAGCGCATAGTTCACAGGCTTGGTGAGCATGCGCCCGTCGCGGATGAGCTCGGCCTCGAATTCCAAGACGTTCGGAGCGGTTTGCGTCCTGTGCTCCTCGTACTGCGCGCCGCGCTCTCGCATGACATCGAGAAAAAGGATCGAGCGCTGCCAAGCGTCGAGCGAGAAGGCGTAGGCATCGGCGAATGTCGGTATTGTCGGTACTGTCGGGATCGTGGATTGCTTGGGCATGATGTCCACTCCTCGGTGCGAATAAGGGCTGGTCCCGCTCCTGCAAGCAAATAGCACAAGGCAGAAGGCCGGGCGTTGACATGTGTCAAGGAAACAAGCGGCGCAGCCGCGACATGAATTCGGCATTGATGACCCGAGACGTCTGTCGCAGCCCGGACCTCAGGAGCATAGCACTGGAGTGTTACGGCGATTTGTCGTCGAGCGCAGATCGTTCGCCCCGCGACCACGACGTCAAAGGCAACTGCGTCTCGCCAGTCGCCAGCGGCATCTTTGTGCCCAGAGAATTGTACAGAAACGGGGACGCCGCAAGTCGACCCTTGAAATTCAAGACGTAGCTTGCCAATTGGGGCGAAAACCATAGGAGTTGCCACCGCGATGAGCGAAGTTGAAATGTCCGTCGAGAAACATGTCTTTGAAGCCGATGTAGCCAGACTGCTCCATCTCATGGTGCACTCGGTCTATTCCGACAAGAACGTCTTCCTCCGCGAACTGATTTCGAACGCCGCAGACGCCTGCGAGAAGCTGCGTTATGAGGCGATCGTCTCGCCCGAGCTGCTGGCAGGCGATACGAGCCCTGGCATCAAGCTGACGCTCGACGAGGAAAACAACCGCCTCGTTGTCGAGGACAATGGCATCGGCATGAGCCGCGACGAGCTCGTCGAGGCGCTCGGCACCATCGCCCGCTCGGGCACGCGCGCCTTCATGGAGCGCATCGAAGCGGCACAGGGCAAGGACGGCGCGCAGCTCATCGGCCAGTTCGGCGTCGGTTTCTATTCCGCCTTCATGGTCGCCGACAACGTCGACGTCGTCTCACACCGCGCCGGCTCGGACCATGCATGGCTCTGGTCGTCAGACGGCAAGGGCAGCTACACGGTCGCAGCCGCCGATCTTGCAGAGGCGCCGGCGCGCGGCACGCGCATCACCCTGCATCTGATGGAAGATGCCAAGACTTTTACCTCGCGCTGGACGGTCGAGCGCATCGTCAAGGATCAGTCCGGCCATGTCCCGGTGCCGATCTCGATCGTCGAGAAGCCCGGCGCCGAACCGGTTTCCGTCGGCGATGGCACGGCGCTCTGGACCAAGCAGAAGAGCGAGATTTCCAAGGAAGATTACGCCGACTTCTATCGCGGCGTTTCGGGACAGTACGACGATCCCGCATTGACGGTGCATTTCCGCGCCGAGGGCCGGCACGAATATACGGCACTTGCCTTCCTGCCCGGCTCCAAGCCGTTCGACCTCTTCGATCAGGACCGCAAGGGCCGGATGAAGCTCTACGTCAAGCGCGTCTTCATTACCGACGAGGCGGAATTGCTGCCGCGTTATCTGCGCTTCGTGCGTGGCCTCGTCGACACGTCGGACCTTCCGCTCAATGTCTCGCGCGAGATGATCCAGGAAAGCCCCTTGCTTTCCAGCATTCGCAAGGGATTGACGAACCGGGTGCTGACGGCGATCGAAAAGCTGGCGGAGAGCGACCGCGAGACCTTCGACAAGGTCTGGGAAAACTTCGGCAGCGTGCTGAAGGAAGGCATTTACGAGGACTTCGAGCGCCGCTCGCAACTGATCGCGCTTTCCCGCTTCCGCACGACCACCTCGGAAGACGGCCACCGCAGCCTTGCCGACTACGTCAAGGACATGAAGGACGGCCAGTCGGCGATCTATTACCTGACCGGCGACAACCTCGCCCAGCTCAAGGCATCGCCGCAGCTTGAGGGTTTCCGTGCACGCGGCATCGAGGTGCTGTTGCTGACCGACCCGGTCGACAGCTTCTGGGTGACGTCGGCGCCGGACTTCGAAGGCAAGCCGATGAAGTCGATTACCCAGGGTTCAGCCGATCTGGGCAGCGTCGCAAAGCCGGAAGGCAGTGCTGACATCGCACCCGAGGCCAGCCAGGCGGTGACCGACTTCGTCGCCTTCGCCAAGGAAACGCTCGGAGAAGCCGTATCTGAGGTTCGCACCTCCGACCGCCTGACGGAAAGCGCCGTCTGCCTGGTGGCGCCGGAGCATGGCCCCGACCGTCAGCTCGAAAAGATGCTGCAGGGCGCCGGCCGCCTCGACGACGCGGCAAAGCCGATCCTCGAGATCAATCCCGGCCACGCGCTGATTGCGGCGATCGCCGCCTGCCCGGCCGATGATAGCACCTTCCGCGCTGACGCCGTTCAGCTTCTGCTCGATCAGGCCCGCGTTCTCGACGGCGACAAGCCGCAGGATCCGCGCGCATTCGCAGAGCGCCTGTCGCGCGTCTTCAACCGGGCGCTCAAGGTTTAGCGCGCCGGTTCAAGTACCTGTAATTGCAGAGATGATGGGGTGAGAGGGAGAACCCTCTCACCCTTTCGCTTTTTCAGGCACGGCTGCCATGCCGATTTCGGCCAGCACTTCCGCCGTATGCTCGCCGAGGCGCGGAACACCCCGGTCAAGCACAAGAGAGGCATCGGAAAAACGGATCGGCGTACGGACACCCGGCGATGTTCCGCCGGCCGCACCGGAATGCGGTGTGTCGATCTGCATCTGTCGGTGCATGATCTGCGGGTCGGCGAAAACGTCAGCAACCGTGTTGATCGGACCACCCGGAACGCCTGCCTCTTCCAGCAATGTCAAAAGCGTGTCCCGTTCTAACCTTGCCGTTTCAGCCGCAAGCGCCGGTGTCAGGCTGTCGCGATTCTGGACGCGGGACGCGTTGGTCAGATAACGCTCGTCGGTCGCCAGATCGCCGCGGCCAAGCAGGTTGCAGAACTTGACGAACTGCCGGTCGTTGCCGACGGCAACGATCAGGTGACCATCGGCCGTGGGGAACACCTGATAGGGCGCGATGTTCGGATGGGCGTTGCCAAGCCGGCGCGGCGCCTTGCCCGAGACGAGAAAATTGAGCGCCTGATTGGCAAGCACGCCGGTCATGCAGTCGAGCAGCGCCATGTCGATCTGCTGGCCTTTTCCGGTTCGCTCGCGCTGCGCCAATGCCGCCTGAACGGCGATGACGCCGTAAAGCCCGGTAAAGATATCGGCGAAGGCGACGCCGATTTTCTGCGGCTCGCGATCCGGCTCGCCGGTGAGATCCATGATCCCGCTCATGCCCTGGACGATGTAGTCATAGCCGGCGCGATGCGCATAGGGTCCGTCCTGACCGAAGCCCGTCACCGAGCAATAGATCAGGCGCGGATTCACCTTCTTCAGGCTTTCGTAATCGAGGCCATATTTCTCGAGGCCGCCGACCTTGAAATTCTCGAGCAGGACGTCGGATTCGGCCACCAGCCGGCGCACGGCCTCCTGCCCTTCCTCGGTCGTGAAATCGAGCACGACCGAGCGCTTGCCCCGATTGCAGGCGTGGAAATAGGCCGCATCGAGCTTCTCCCCATCCTCGCCGGCGACGAAGGGCGGCCCCCAGGTGCGGGTGTCGTCACCCGCCGGGCTTTCCACCTTGACGACGTCAGCACCGAGATCGGCGAGCGTCTGACCGATCCAGGGACCCGCAAGAATGCGGGCGAGCTCAAGAACACGAATACCCTTCAGCGGCGCTTCCATGATCGGCCGCTCAGAAGAAAGCCTGGAGCCCGGTCTGGGCGCGGCCGAGGATCAGAGCATGAACGTCGTGCGTGCCTTCATAGGTGTTGACCGTCTCGAGGTTCACCATATGGCGCATGACCTGGTATTCCTCGGAAATGCCGTTGCCGCCGTGCATGTCCCGCGCCATGCGGGCGATATCCAGCGCCTTGCCACAATTGTTGCGCTTGACGATCGAGATCATTTCCGGAGCCATGCGGCCTTCATCCATCAGCCGGCCGACGCGCAGCGAGCCCTGAAGTCCGAGGGAAATCTCGGTCTGCATGTCGGCAAGCTTCTTCTGGAAGAGCTGCGTCTGGGCGAGCGGGCGGTTGAACTGCTTGCGATCGAGACCGTATTGACGGGCGGCATGCCAGCAGAACTCGGCCGCACCGAGTGCGCCCCAGGAAATGCCGTAGCGGGCGCGGTTGAGGCAGCCGAACGGGCCCTTCAGCCCCTCGACGTTGGGGAGCAGCGCATCTTCGCCGACCTCGACGTTGTCCATGACGATTTCGCCGGTGATCGAGGCGCGCAGCGACAGCTTGCCGGCAATTTTCGGCGCCGAAAGGCCCTTCATGCCCTTGTCGAGCACGAAGCCGCGAATGGCGTTGCCATGGGCTTCCGACTTTGCCCAGACGACAAAGACATCGGCAAGCGGCGCGTTGGAGATCCACATCTTCGAACCGACGAGGCGGTAGCCGTTTTCCGTCTTGATGGCGCGGGTCTTCATGCCGGCCGGGTCGGAACCGGCGTCTGGCTCGGTCAACCCGAAGCAGCCGATCCATTCGCCGCTGATCAGCTTCGGCAGATACTTCTGCTTCTGCTCTTCCGAGCCGTAGGCGTAGATCGGATAGATAACGAGCGAAGACTGCACACTCATCATCGAGCGGTAACCGCTATCGACGCGCTCGACTTCGCGGGCGACGAGACCATAGGCGACATAGGAAGCGCCGACACCGCCATAGGTCTCCGACACGGTTACGCCAAGCAGACCGAGATCACCCATTTCACGAAAGATTTCGGGATCGGTCGATTCTTCGCGATAGGCAGCAATGACGCGGGGCTGCAGCCGGTCCTGCGCATAGGCCCGCGCCGTGTCGCGGATCATGCGCTCGTCCTCGGTCAACTGATCTTCGAGGAGGAACGCGTCATCCCATTGAAATTGCGTCTTGCCGGCCATGTCTCTCTCCCATCGGATTTTTCCACTTGCGGTTATGGCAAGCGGAACCAAGGCTTTCAAACGAAATTGAGGCACCGCCTCATGCGTCCGCGGAATGGCCCCCTGCAGTCGGGGCGATCTTGACCTTCTTCAGAGAAGGATGATTGTCTGCCTGATTGCCATCCACCCGATAGAGGTCCACCGTAATCCACCCCCATGGCCAATGACCGTCTGGAACGCTTCGCCCACAATCTCGACTGGAACCTGCTGCGCACCTTCGTCGTCGTGGTGGAGGAAGGAAGCATTACCGCGGCGGCCAATCGGCTCCTGCTGCAGCAACCGGCTGTCAGCATGGCGCTCAAGCGGCTCGAACAGACCGTCGGACAGAAGCTCATCGATCGCCGTCCGGGCCGCTTCGACCTGACCGATGCCGGCGCCAGGTTGCACGCGCAGTGCCGCGACATCTTCGCGGCCGTCATCAGGCTTCCCAACGTCCTTGAAACGGCGGGCGAGGAAATCACCGGCCATCTCAATATTCATGTCGTCAGCCATGCCCACAACCCCGCCTGGGACCGGAGGCTCGCGACCTTCTTCAGCAAGCATCCGAAGGTGACGATATCGGTGACCGTGGCCACGACCGTCGATGTGCTGAGCGCTGTCGAACGCAATATCGCAACCATGGGGCTGTGCGACGGCAACATCCCCGCCTGGCTGAACAAGAGCTTCCACGTGCGTGAGCGTTATGCGCTTTACTGCGGCCGCGATCACCCCCTGTTCGGTGCCGAGGGTGTCGATTTCAACGACCTGCGCGGCAATCCTTACATTGCCTTCATCGCCGATGTACTTGGCGGCCAGCACATGAACTCCGTGACGGCAGTGCGCGCCATAGGTTCGTTCGGCCAGCAGGTGCGGGCCGTGTCATGCAATGTCGAGGAGGTGATGCGGCTCATCGCCTCCAATATCGGCATCGGCATGTTGCCGGATCATCTTGCAGCGCCCGCCGTCGCCGAGGGTCGACTTTGGCAGCTCCCGCCCTACCACAACCTGCCGACAACAGATGTCTTTCGCATCTCCAACCCGAACTCGATTCTCAATCCCGCCGAAGCTGCCTTTCTTGCGCATGTGGCCGACACCGCCCCGCTCGACCACTGCCTGGACCATCAGCTGAATTGATAGTGACATTTCCCGTTATAAATTTGAACGCGTAGCGCGCGCTGCCTATGGTCCGGCCAAATCAGAAGCGGGGTCGGGACATGCGTGAATTTGATGTGGCAATCATAGGGGGCGGCATTGCCGGCCTTTCGCTTGCCTATTTCCTGGCGCCGCACCGCTCCGTTGTCGTCATCGAACGGGAAGACGGGCTCGGCTATCACAGCACCGGACGCTCCGCCGCGGAATTCGTGCTGCGCTACAACGCCCCTGAAGTGTGCAAGCTCGCGGCGATCTCCAAAACCTTCTTCGATCAGCCTCCGGAAGGGTTTTCCGACGTGCCGCTGCTGAAGCGGCGTGGCGGCGTGATGATCGCCAACGCGGAGAAAGCGGCGCGGCTGGAGGCCGTGTTTGCCGAAGAGAGCATCGCCAATCCCGACCTGCAAAGGTTGACTGTCGATGAAGCGATCGTCCGGGTGCCGATCCTGCGCCGCGACTATGTGGCCGCTGCATTCTACGATCCCAATTTCTGGGACATCGAGGTCGAGAACCTGCTGCAGGGTTACCTGCGCGGGGCACGTCGCAACGGCGCCGAGGTGATCGAGCGCAGTGATGTCATGGCTCCCCGCGGCGAGGCAGGCGGCTGGGTGCTTTCGACGAGTGCCGGCGAGATCCGCGCGCAGCTCATTGTCAATGCCGCCGGCGGCTGGGCCGACCCGGTCGCAACCCTCTTCGGTGTGTCGCCGGTCGGTATCGTCCCCCATCGGCGCACCGCGATCACCGTGGACCTCCCCGCGGAAATCGATGCCCTGACCCTGCCCGAGATCAACGAGATCGACGAAGACTTCTACATGAAGCCCGAAGGGGGGCGCTTGCTCGCCTCCCCCGCCGACGCCTCGCCGTGCGAACCGACCGACGTGCAGCCAGAAGAAATCGATGTCGCCTGGGCCGCCCATTATGTCGAGGAGGCGACGATCGTCCCGGTCCGTCGCATCTTCAAAAGCTGGGCGGGCTTGCGCAGCTTCTCTCCCGACAAGCTGCCGGTGATCGGCCACGCCAAGGACCGCCCGGACTTCTTCTGGCTTGCCGGCCAGGGCGGCTACGGCATTCTGACATCGCCGGCCTTGGGCGCGCTTGCCGCCAATCTGCTGATTGGCGCACCGGCGCCCGAAAGCTTCGCCGCAAACGGCCTTGATCCCGAAGCGTTCAACCCCGAGCGCTTCCTGAGGTAGCGGCGACGCACCTTCGTCCCGCTGTGATTGTCACATTCCGTTAAGGATGTCGACGAGGCTGTGAACTGTAACAGAAACGACAAGAAACTGACATTTCGCTTTCATGAAGCGCCGATATGGCAGGTGTCATACCGATGACCGGTCTCCCCGAAAGAGGACCTGCTAGAAATGTTTCAGTTGAAGAACGTAACCCGCCAGTTCGGCAAGAAGACAGCCGTGAGCTCGGTTACCTTCGACATTCCCCAGGGCCAGATGGTCGGCGTGATCGGCCGATCCGGCGCTGGCAAATCGACGCTCCTACGCATGATCAACCGCCTTGTCGACCTGTCGTCCGGCTCGATCGAGTTTGCCGGCACGGAAGTCTCGTCGCTGCGCGGTGCAGCCCTGCGCCACTGGCAGCGCGACTGCGCGATGATCTTCCAGCAGTTCAATCTGGTGCCGCGCCTCGATGTTCTGACCAATGTGCTGCTGGGTCGTCTCAACCACCGTTCGACGGTGCTCAGCATCCTCAACATGTTTACGCGCGAAGAGCGCATCATGGCGATCGGCGCGCTGGAGCGCCTCGGCATCGAGCAGACAGCGCTTCAGGCCGCCGGCACGCTTTCCGGCGGCCAGCAGCAGCGCGTGGCGATTGCCCGTGCACTGATGCAGCAGCCGAAGGTACTGCTCGCTGACGAGCCGATCGCCTCGCTCGACCCGCTCAACGCCAAGATCGTCATGGATGCGCTGCGCGACATCAACGAACGTGACGGCATCACCGTGATCACCAACCTCCACACGCTCGATACCGCGCGCAACTATTGCGAACGCATCATCGGCATGGCGCATGGCCGCGTCGTCTTCGACGGCCAGCCAAAGGATCTGACGGCGGCTGCCGTCGCCGAGATCTACGGCGCCGACACGGGTATCGAGGAATCGATGACCTCGACAAGCATCAACATTCCCGCGGCTATCCCGCAGGAACAAACGGCATCTGCCGGCCTCCAGCCGCTGGCACTGGCCGGCATCTGACGCCCGCCAGGATCGAAGGCCCACGTCAAGGGCACCTCTTTGAAACCGAATACCATCCGGCACGACCGGAAAAACGGGAGAACCTTATGCTGAAGAAAGCTCTTCTGGGCGCCGTCGCCCTGCTCGCCCTCGTCGGCCACGCCCAGGCCGAAGACCTCAAGGAATTCCGCGTCGGCATCATCGGCGGCGAAAACGAAGCCGACCGCCTGCGCAACTTCCAGTGCATCGTCGACAAGCTGCCGGCCGCAATCGGTGTCGAAAAGGTCTCGCTGTTCCCCGCCGCCGACTATGACGGCGTCATCCAGGGCCTGCTCGGCGGTACGCTCGACTATGCCGAGCTCGGCGCTTCCGGTTTTGCCAAGATCTACCTCGCCAAGGCCGACGCGGTCGAGCCGATCCTGACGACGGTTCAGACCGACGGCTCGACCGGCTACCATTCGATCATGGTTGCCCGCAAGGATTCCGGCATCACCAAGCTCGAAGACCTGAAGGGCAAGAAGCTCGGCTTTGCCGATCCGGACTCGACCTCGGGCTACCTCATCCCGCTCGTCACCCTGCCGGAAACGATCGGCGCGCCGGTCAAGGAATTCTTCGGTGAAACCGGCTTCGGCGGCGGTCACGAAAATCTCGTTCTCGAAGTCGTCAAGGGCACGTTCGATGCCGGCACGACCTTCGGTTCGGGCGTCGGCGAGTTCAAGGATGGCTACACCTCGGGCAACCTGAAGAAGATGGTCGACAAGGGCATCCTCGACATGAACGACCTCGTCGAGCTCTGGAAGTCGCCACTGATCCCGAACGGCCCGATCGTCGTACGCTCGACGATGAACGACGACATGAAGGCAAAGTTCAAGCAGTTCATGCTTGACCTGCCGAAGACCGATGCAGCGTGCTTCTCCGCCATCCAGGGCGGCGACTTCACCGGCTTCACCGAAGTCAACGCCGACTTCTACAAGCCGATCATCGACGCCCGCAAGGCAACGATCGGCGGCTGATTTTCCGGATCATTCAAGGACGCTGGCCGCCAAAGCGGCCAGCGTTCGCCTTTTTGCAAGGGCGCCTGCGGCGCCTGTCGACAGAGGCCGGCATTGCCGGAACATTCATGGCAACTTCCATGCTCCCGAGGCATCTGAGTGAAAACGGCGCGCTGGTCGAGCGTCACTGGCAGGAGCTGAACTCCCGCCGCCGCCTTTACTCCTGGCTCGGTTTCGCCGTGCTAGTGCTCGCCCTTTCCGGCTCGCTCTGGTTTGCCAACGATTCCAACGCCGGCAAATTCTTCGACCGCCTGCCGCACTTCTTCGATTTCGTCGCCGATCTCGCGCCGCGTGACGGTCTGGAAATCTTCCGCGCCATGTTCGACCTGCCCTCGCCCTATGACGACGGCAGCTTCAAGTACAATTATCCCGACGGCCGGCTCTACCTGACCGAGAGCTTCTACATTCCCGAATATGTGCACAAGATGCTGGAGACCGTGAACATCGCGATCTTCTCCACCGTCATCGGCACGTTCCTCGGCTTCATCTTCTGTTTCCTCGCCGCCCGCAACCTGATGCCCAATCCGTGGGTGCGTGGTTTCGTGCGCCGGCTGATGGAAATCCTGCGCGCCTTTCCAGAAGTGGTCATCGCCGGCTTCTTCCTCGCGATCCTCTCGCTCGGGCCGATACCGGCGATCGCCGCCGTTTCGATCCACACAGTCGGCGCACTCGGCAAGCTGTTCTTCGAGGTAGTCGAGAACGCCGACATGAAGCCGGACGAGGGCTTGCGCGCCGCCGGCGGCAACTGGATCGAGCGCGTCTGGTTCGGCATGGTGCCGCAGGTGCTGCCCAATTTCGCCAGCTATTTCCTGCTGCGCCTGGAGATCAACGTCCGCGCCTCGACCATCATCGGTGCGGTTGGCGGCGGCGGCATCGGCGAGCTGCTGCGGCTGTCGATCGGCCAGGGCCACCAGGCAAAGACGCTGGCGATCGTCATCCTGATGTTTGCAACGATCTTCGCCGTCGACCAGTTTTCCGCATGGCTGCGCCGTCGCCTCGTCGGCGACCAGGCCTTCCAGCTTGCCCAGTAGGTGCGCATCATGACCTCCACGACCAGACTTAGCGCTCTCGAAATGGATGCGATCGCTTCGCGCCACCCGCATCTGCTGCAGGGTTCCTCGAACAAGCGCCTGCGCACGATCCTCATCAGTGTCGGCCTCGTCGCCTACCTCGTCTTCAGCTGGTGGTTCTTTTCGATCGGGCACGTTCTGGGCAATGCCAATTGGGGTATTGCCGGAACCTATCTCGCCGATTGGGTCTCTTACGAGGTTCGCCCCGAGATCAAGATCGCCCGCGATAAAACGATGACGCTCGATTACCAGCGCAACTCGCCGCTCGGGCACAATCCCAATCCGGCATGGGTGGAACTCGACAAGGAAACCGTGACACGGAAGGTCGAGTTGCCGGCTGCTACCGGGCAAACCGCAAAACCGAAGACGTCGTCGTCCTTCAGCTTCATGGCGCCGGGTGCAGTGCTCGGCACAGCCAGTGCGGCAACCGACCAGAACCGCGTCGAGACGCGGACCGAGGAAATCATCACCAGGGCCGTCATCACCTATGACAGGCTGACGAAGATTGAAATTGCCGATGGCCTCGTCAAGGCGACCCATCGCGGCGAGACGCTGACCATGGCCGTCGACGGTCAGGACACGGTAACGCCTCAGGGTGCGCTCCCCGCATGGGCCACGCAGAAACGCCCCGGCGAGAAGATCACGCTCGCCTTCGGGGCGACCGGTTGGGCCGACGTCGAAGGTGACGATGTCTCGATCCGCAATCGCTTCTTCGGCTGGGCCAATTTCCTCTTCGACACCAACTCGCCCTTCTTCGGCAAGAGTTATGGCGACGTGCTTTCGCTGATCACGAGCGGCGAGCGCATCGACCCTGCGCGCTCGAACCTGTCGCTCGCCTGGAGCAACATCCTCTACAATGCCGAATGGCAGCATCTGGACGTGTGGACCAAGCTGATGCAGACCGTGGTGATGGCCTTCGTCGGCACGCTTTTCGCTTCGCTGGTGGCGTTCCCGCTCTGCTTCCTGGCGGCGCGCAACATCACCCCGAATTTCCTGACCAACCAGATCGTCAAGCGCTTTTTCGATTTCCTGCGTTCGGTGGACATGTTCATCTGGGCACTGTTCTTCACGCGCGCCTTTGGTCCGGGACCGCTTGCCGGCATGTCGGCGATCTTCTTCACCGACACCGGGACCTTGGGCAAGCTCTACTCGGAGGCGCTGGAGAACATCGACGACAAGCAGCGCGAAGGCGTAAAATCCGTCGGCGCCACGCCGCTTGCCGTCCAGCGGTTCGGCGTCCTGCCGCAGGTGCTGCCGGTCTTCGCCAGCCAGGCGCTCTATTTCTGGGAATCCAACACGCGTTCGGCAACGATCATCGGTGCCGTCGGCGCCGGCGGCATCGGCCTGAAGCTCTGGGAAGCGATGCGCACCAACTCCGATTGGGAAAATGTCGCCTATATGGTGCTTCTGATCTTGCTGGTCGTGTTCATTTTCGACAGCATCTCGAACGCCTGCCGCTCACGGCTGATGGGGCAGAAAGCGCATTGACGAGAATGAGCATTTTGCGCCGTAGCCATCATGATGTTGTCATGGAAATCGGCTAGCTGCGCATCGCATCCCGCGAACAATCGACCCGCCGTTCCGGCGGGCCGGTCGATACAAGAAAGTGAAGACCGTGCGTTATGCAATCTATTTCGCGCCGCCGGCGGACGACCGGCTGTCGCAAACGGCAGCCCGTTGGCTCGGCCGTGACGCCTTTACCGGCGAGACCAACGAACTTCCGGCTCTGGCCGACCTTGATGCCGATACGCGACAGGCTTTGACCGCCGATCCTCGGCGCTACGGCTTTCACGGCACCCTCAAGGCGCCCTTCGCTCTTGCCCAAGACCGCAACGAAGCCGAGCTGATCGCAGCCTTCGAAGCGTTTGCCGCTGATCTCGAGCCTTTCGAGATACCGGAACTCACGCTGCATCAGCTTGGCCCGTTCTTCGCCCTGGTCTCTGCGACCCATTGCGAGGCGTTGCAAGATTTCGCGGCGCAGTCCGTGCAATACTTTGAGCCGTTTCGGGCGCCGCTGTCGGACGCAGACATGGCGCGACGCAACCCGGAAAAACTGCCGGATCGGCAGAGGGAATACTTGAAGACATGGGGCTATCCCTATGTTTTCGAAGAGTTCCAGTTCCATCTGACGCTGACAGGGCCGGTTCCGGGAGAGGCAGAAAAAAAAATGCGGACCGTGCTTGAGAGCACCTTTGCCGATCATATCGGCAAGCCGCTTGACGTTACGTCCGTTGCGCTCTTCGTCGAGCCGCACCGTGGCGCACCGTTTCTGGTCCATTCCCTGCTGCCACTGGGCGGCGCGACACAACGAAAGATCGCATGAGATGAGCAAAGAACAAGTCCTGACCAACGCCCGCATCGTTCTAGAGGACAGTATCCTCGACGGCTCGGTGCTGATCCGCGACGGCAAGATCGCCGATATCTCGAAGGGCAACACCAACACCGGCGAAGACTTCGAAGGCGACTATCTGCTGCCCGGTCTGATCGAGCTGCACACCGACCACCTCGAGGCGCATTACTCGCCACGGCCCGGCGTTCGCTGGCTGAAGATCGCGGCGATCCAGGCGCACGACGCCCAGGTAGTGACTTCGGGCATCACCACCGTCTTCGATTGTCTGCGCCTCGGTTCGGACGAAGACGGCGGTTTCCAGAAGGGTGAGATGCGCAGCATGGCAGACGCCTTGGCCCAGGCCAAGCAGGAAGGCCGCCTGCGCGCCGACCATCTGATCCATCTGCGCTGCGAGGTTTCGACCTCTGACGTGCTCGACCACTACGAGGACTTCCAGGACGACCCGCAGGTGAAGCTCGTTTCGTTGATGGACCACGCGCCGGGGCAGCGGCAGTTCCAGACGATGGACCAGTACACGCTCTACTACAAATCCAAGCGCGGCCTGTCGGATGCCGAGTTCGCCAAGTTCGTCGAACGCCAGCAGGCGCTTTCGGCGAAATATGCCGGCCCGCACCGCGATGCACTTGCCAAGGCCTGCGCCGAGCGCGGCATCACCATCGCCAGCCATGATGACGCCACGATCGACCATGTCGACGAATCGATCAGCTACGGTATCAAGCTCGCCGAGTTCCCGACCAGCTTCGAGGCGGCCGAGGCCTCCCATCGCGCCGGCCTCAGCGTGCTCATGGGCGCGCCGAACATCGTTCGCGGCAAGTCGCATTCGGGCAACATCGCAGCACGCGACCTTGCCGACCGCGGCGTGCTCGACGTGCTTTCGTCGGATTATGTGCCCTTCAGCCTGATCCACGCGCCGTTCGTGCTGGCCGACGAGCTTGAAGCCATTGACCTGCCGAAGGCGATCGCCATGGTCAGCGCCACCCCTGCCCGCACCGTGGGCCTCGACGATCGTGGCCGCATCGCCGTCGGCCTGCGCGCCGACATCGCCCGCGTTCACCGTCAGGAAGGCATTCCGGTGGTGCGCTCGGTCTGGCGCGAAGGGCGGCGTGTCGCATGAGCCAGATCGAACTCAGGCGCGGCGCGCTCGTCGTCGTGGTCGGCCCGAGCGGGGCCGGCAAGGACAGCGTCATGGGCTTTGCCGCCCGGCACTTTTCCGATTGCGCCGATATCCACTTCGTTCGCCGCGTGATCACGCGGCCGTCGGACGCCGGCGGCGAGGTGCATGAAAGCGTTTCGGTCGCGGAGTTCGTCGACATGGAGCAGGCAGGTGCCTTCGCCGTGTCCTGGGATGCGCACGGCCTGAAATACGGCATTCCCGAAGACGTTCGCCGCAATGTCGAAAACGGCACGACGGCCATCGTCAACGGCAGCCGCAGCGCCCTGCCGGCATTCCGCGCCGCCTTCGGCAATATCGCCATCACGGTCATCACGGCCGAACCCGCCGTGCTTGCCAAGCGTCTTGCCGAGCGCGGACGCGAAAGCGAAGAGGATGTGCTGCGCCGGCTCTCCCGACAGGTGCCTGATGTGACATCGGGGCCGGACGTCACGCTCATCGACAACAGCGGTCGCCTGGAGATTGCCGGACGTCGCTTCGTCGACCTGGTCGAGCGATTGCGCATGAATGCCGCCCATCCGGCCTGAACGGCCAGTTTTCATCGACGCCATTTTGCAAGACCCCGGAGCTGCAATTCCGGGGTCTTTTGCGTTTGAATCCCGTCGTTCGGCATCAATCCCTTGCACATCCCCTTTCCTTTTCCAACGGCAAGTCAATTTTCCTCTTGTCGAGCGATTATTATGTATATACATTATATCCAACAGAAGGGGATCGGCTGATGAGTCAATTTTCGACCACCGCAAACGCGTCCGGCATCTGGCGCAATCTCCGCCTTGCGACCCTGCGTCCCAATCAAGACGGCCTCGGCATGGTCGAAAAAGGCGCGGTGGCTGTCGTCGACGGACGCATCGCCTTTGCCGGTGCCGAGAGCGACCTTCCCACCGACCTCTCCCGCACGCTTGAAGCCACGGATTGCGAAGGCCGGGTGATGACGCCCGCCTTCATCGACTGCCACACGCACCTCGTCCACGGCGGCAACCGCGCTCGCGAGTTCCAGATGCGGCTTGAAGGTGCGTCCTATGAGGAAATCGCCCGGGCCGGGGGCGGTATCGTCTCCTCGGTCAAGGCAACCAATGCGCTCTCCGTCGACGCGCTCGTCGAAAGCGCCCTGCCGCGGCTCGACACCCTGCTTGCCGAAGGCGTTTCGACGGTCGAGATCAAGTCCGGCTATGGCCTCAATATTGATGCCGAGCTCAACATGCTGCGCGCCGCGCGCAAGCTTGGCGACAAACGTCAGGTTCGGGTCGTTACAAGCTATCTGGCAGCGCACGCGACACCCTCCGAATACAAGGGGCGCAACGACGACTACATTGCCGAAGTGGTGCTACCAGGTCTTGATGCCGCCCACGCCGAGGGGCTGGTCGATGCCGTCGACGGCTTTTGCGAAGGCATCGCCTTTTCCACCGCCGAGATCGCCCGCGTCTTCGATCGGGCCAAGGCCCTCGGCCTGCCGGTCAAGCTGCATGCCGAACAGCTTTCGAACCTCGGCGGCGCCAAGCTTGCCGCCTCCTACGGCGCATTGTCTGCGGACCATCTCGAATATCTCGACGCTGACGGCGCACAGGCGATAGCCAGATCGGGCACCGTCGCCGTGCTGCTGCCTGGCGCGTTTTACGCGCTGCGCGAGAAGCAGCTACCGCCGGTCGACGTGCTGCGCGCCGCCGGTGCGCATATCGCCATCGCGACGGATTGCAATCCCGGCACCTCGCCGCTGACCTCGCTGCTGCTCACCATGAACATGTCGGCGACTTTCTTCCGGCTGACGGTTGCCGAATGCCTCGCCGGCGTCACCCGCGAGGCGGCGCGTGCGCTCGGGCTTCTCGGCGAAACCGGCACCCTCGAAGCCGGCAAGTCCGCCGATCTCGCACTCTGGAACATCGAGGATCCGGCCGAGCTCGTCTACCGCATCGGCTTCAATCCACTTCATCTGCGCATCTTTAAGGGCGAAAGGACCGGTCTATGACCATCATTCTGCATCCGGGCTCGGTTCCGCTGAGGGATCTCGAGACCATCTATTGGACCGGCGAGCCTGCCCGTCTGCATCCGTCCTTCGACACCGGCATTGAAAAGGCAGCCAGGCGCATCGCCGAGATCGTTGCCGGCAATGCGCCGGTTTATGGTATCAACACCGGCTTCGGCAAACTGGCATCGATCAAGATCGACAGCGCCGACGTCGCCACCTTGCAGCGCAACCTGATCCTGTCGCATTGCTGCGGCGTCGGCCAGCCGCTCGCAGAAAACATCGTCCGCCTGATCCTTTCGCTGAAGCTCGTTTCTCTCGGCCGCGGCGCATCCGGTGTGCGCCTTGAACTGGTTCGGCTGATCGAAGCCATGCTCGACAAGGGCGTGATCCCGGTCATACCGGAAAAGGGCTCGGTCGGCGCATCCGGCGATCTGGCGCCGCTCGCCCATATGGCGGCGGTCATGATGGGACACGGCGAGGCGTTCTTTGCAGGCAGCCGCATGCCCGGCGGAGAGGCCCTTGCCAAGGCCGGACTGACGCCGGTCGTGCTTGCCGCGAAGGAAGGACTGGCGCTGATCAACGGCACGCAGACCTCCACCGCGCTGGCGCTCGCCGGCCTCTTCCGCGCCCACCGCGCCGCCCAGGCGGCCCTTATCACCGGCGCAATGTCGACCGATGCGGCAATGGGCTCGTCTGCACCCTTCCATCCTGACATTCACACGCTTCGCGGCCATCAGGGCCAGATCGACACTGCCGCCGCACTTCGTGCACTTCTCTCAGGCTCCGCCATTCGCGAAAGCCATATCGAAGGCGACGAGCGAGTGCAGGATCCCTATTGCATTCGCTGCCAGCCGCAGGTGGACGGCGCCTGCCTCGACCTGCTGCGTTCGGTTGCGCGCGTGCTCGAAATCGAAGCCAATGCCGTCACCGACAACCCGCTCGTGCTTTCCGACAATTCCGTGGTCTCCGGCGGCAATTTCCATGCCGAGCCCGTGGCGTTTGCCGCCGACCAGATCGCGCTTGCGGTCTGCGAGATCGGCGCGATTTCGCAGCGGCGCATTGCGCTTCTGGTCGACCCGGCCCTGTCCTACGGGCTGCCGGCCTTTCTCGCCAAGAAGCCCGGGCTCAATTCCGGCCTGATGATCGCCGAAGTAACGTCGGCGGCGTTGATGTCAGAAAACAAGCAGCTTTCGCATCCGGCCTCGGTCGATTCCACCCCGACGTCGGCCAATCAGGAAGACCATGTGTCTATGGCCTGCCATGGCGCACGCCGCCTGCTGCAGATGACCGACAACCTGTTCTCGATCATCGGCATTGAGGCGCTGACAGCCGTCCAGGGCGTCGAATTCCGCGCGCCATTGGCCACAAGCCCCGAGCTGCAAAAGGCCGCCGCAGCTCTGCGTGCCGTCTCGCCGACGATCGAGGAAGACCGCTACCTCGCCGACGATCTGCAGGCCGCCGGCGAGCTGATCGCTGCTGGCACGCTGAACACGGCTGTTTCTGCCGGCATTCTGCCAAAACTAGAGGCCTGAGATGAGCGTATTCGAAGTCCGCCAGGGCACCTCACCCGTCATCCTCGGTTTTCCGCACACCGGTACGGATGTGCCGACGGAGATCTGGGAGCGTCTCAACGACACCGGGCGTCTGCTTGCCGACACCGACTGGCACATTCACAAGCTCTATGAAGGCCTTCTGCCGGATGTCACCGTCGTTCGCGCCACCTTCCACCGCTACGTGATCGATGCCAATCGCGATCCGGAAAATGTGAGCCTCTATCCCGGGCAGAATACGACCGGGCTCATTCCGGAGACCGATTTCGATGGGTTGCCGATCTGGAAAGATGGTGAGGCGCCGACGGAGACCGACACGGCAGAGCGCCTGCGCCGATTCCATGCGCCCTATCACGCCGCGTTTCTGGCGGAGATCGAGCGGGTCAAGGCGATCCACGGTATCGCCATCGTCTATGACTGCCATTCTATCCGCTCGCATATCCCGTTCCTGTTCGACGGCAAGTTGCCGGACCTGAACATCGGCACGGACATGGGCCGGACCTGCGCGCCGGCCATCGAGAAGGCGGCCGTCGACATCGCCGCTTCGGCCGATGGCTACACCAGCATTCTCAACGGCCGCTTCAAGGGCGGCTGGACGACCCGCCATTACGGGCGCCCGGAAACCGGCGTGCACGCCATCCAGATGGAGCTGGCGCAATCGACCCATCTTGCCGCCGAAGAGCCGCCATTCGCGCTCGACGCAGGCAAGGCGGAGCGCCTGCGCGTGCCGCTTCGGGCCATTCTTCAACGCATCGAGAACACCGCATTCGACCTTAAAACGCTGACAGGGAGCGAGGCATGACCATGAACAATCCGCGCCATAATATTCGCGACGTGCGCGCGCCGCAGGGCGCCACGCTCAACGCCAAGAGCTGGATGACCGAAGCGCCGCTGCGCATGCTGATGAACAACCTCGACCCGAACGTCGCGGAAAACCCGCACGAGCTGGTGGTCTATGGCGGCATCGGCCGCGCCGCCCGCACCTGGGCCGACTTCGACAAGATCGTCGACACCCTGAAGGACCTCAACGAGGACGAGACCCTGCTGGTCCAGTCCGGCAAGCCGGTCGGCGTCTTCCGCACCCATAAGGATGCGCCGCGCGTCCTGATCGCCAACTCCAACCTGGTGCCGCATTGGGCGACCTGGGACCACTTCAACGAGCTGGATAAGAAGGGTTTGGCGATGTACGGCCAGATGACTGCCGGCTCGTGGATCTATATCGGCACGCAGGGCATCGTTCAGGGCACCTACGAAACCTTCGTCGAGGCCGGCCGCCAGCATTATGGCGGCAATCTGGAGGGCAAGTGGGTACTGACCGGCGGTCTCGGCGGCATGGGCGGCGCACAGCCGCTGGCAGCCGTCATGGCGGGCGCGTCATGCCTTGCCGTCGAGTGCAACCCGGACTCGATCGACTTCCGCCTCCGCACCCGCTACGTCGATGAAAAGGCAGAGACGCTCGACGAGGCGATGGAAATGATTGCCCGCTGGACGAAGAACGGCGAAGCGAAGTCCGTCGGCCTGCTCGGCAACACCGCCGAAATCCTGCCGGAAATGGTTCGCCGCGGCATCCGCCCTGACATGGTCACCGACCAGACCTCAGCGCACGATCCGGTCAATGGCTACCTGCCGAAGGGCTGGACCATGGCCGAGTGGAAGGCCAAGCGCGAGAGCGACCCGAAGGCTGTCGAAAAGGCTGCACGCGCCTCGATGCGCGAGCATGTCGAAGCCATGATCGCCTTTAAGGACATGGGCATCCCAACCTTCGACTACGGCAACAACATCCGCCAGGTCGCCAAGGAAGAGGGTCTCGAAAACGCCTTCGCCTTCCCCGGTTTCGTACCGGCCTATATTCGCCCGCTCTTTTGCCGCGGCATCGGTCCGTTCCGCTGGGCCGCACTCTCCGGCGACCCGGAGGACATCTACAAGACGGATGCCAAGGTCAAGGAGCTTACCCCTGGCAACACGCACCTGCACAACTGGCTCGACATGGCGCGCGAGCGCATCTCGTTCCAGGGCCTGCCTGCGCGCATCTGCTGGGTCGGTCTCGGCGACCGTCATCGCCTTGGCCTCGCCTTCAACGAAATGGTCAGAAACGGTGAGCTCAAGGCCCCTGTTGTCATCGGCCGCGACCATCTCGACTCCGGTTCCGTCGCCTCGCCGAACCGCGAAACGGAAGCGATGAAGGATGGCTCGGACGCCGTCTCCGACTGGCCGCTGCTGAACGCCCTGCTCAACACCGCCTCTGGCGCCACTTGGGTGTCGCTGCATCATGGCGGCGGCGTCGGCATGGGCTTCTCGCAGCATTCCGGCGTCGTCATCTGCTGCGACGGCTCGGATGAGGCCGCCCGCCGCGTCGAGCGGGTTCTTTGGAACGACCCGGCAACGGGTGTCATGCGCCACGCCGACGCCGGCTACGACATCGCGCTCGACTGCGCCAAGGACAAGGGCCTGCGCCTGCCGGGCATCCTCGGCAACTGACGAAGACCTTGGGGCGCCGACCTGGCGCCCCTTTTCCCCGCTCTCACTGGGCGGCAGTGGTAGTTCGATTGCCACCTTCGAGGAAGAGCAGCAGACCGAGGCCCGCCAATCCGCCGAGGCCTCCGAGAAGTGCGGTTCCGGAATAATCGCTAATGCGTGTGCCGAGCGCAAAAAGTGCCGCACAAAGACCGCCGCTCATGAAGATGTTGACCGAGATCAGCGAGCTTCCGAGCCCCGGACGATCGGCAATCAATTCCTGCAGGTAGGTAATGGGGATCGTGATGAGGGCAGCAGCGCCAAAGGCGCTGATCAGTGTCAGCGCATAGATGTGCCACGGCGCCGACGACAGTGCGAGCAGGACCATGTAGCCGATGTAGATGACGGTGCCGAGCGCCAGTGCCTTGGCTGGCAGCAGGTTCACCTGGATGCGCGCCCAAACGAGGATGAAGACCACCTCGAGGAACGCGACGACGCCGACGACGATGCCGATATCCGTGACGCTGCCGCCGACGGCATCGGTCATGATCAGCGGCAGGACAGCAGCATTGATATGCAATGTCGAGGTGATCATCGCCACCGCAACCACCCGGGCGAAGATGCGCGGTGCGAGGATTTCACCGAAGGACATCCAGTAGGAAAGGCGCCTGCCCAGGTTCGGATCGACACCGCGCTCGTTCGGCAAGGAGAAAAAGACCAGGAGCAGGTTGGTCGCGCATCCGAGACTGGCAAGCAGATAGGCGGGAAGCATGCTCTTGCCACCGGCGAGCGCGAAGCCCACCAGCCCCGGCACCAACACCCAGGCAAGCGATATCGCCGCGCGCGCACCGGTCGTCAAGGCGCCGGCGTCCTGTCCGCTCATGCGTCGGGCGACACTGCGCACGTTCGCAAAGAGCAGCGTGTAGAGTGCGCCGTAGATCGGCAGGAACAGAAGCACGCTGACGACAAAGCTCGATTGATTCGGCAGGAGATAGACGATTCCGTAGCCGACGACGCCAAACAGGATCGCCGTCGACATCAGCACCCGGTAATTGCCGACGCGATCGGCCAGAATGCCGATCGAAACACTGACGATAACATTCACCGTCGAAGCGACGAGGATGAGGAGCGAATAGAGTCCGTCACTCAGGCCCAGTTCGTTGATGCCGACGACGGACTGATAGGGCGACGTCGCTGCCCCGGCGAAACCGAACAAAAAAATCGCCAGCATGCTGACCCGCATTGCCGGGTTGCGCATGGCGCTCAGGAGGGTGGAAGTCATGATGGAAGGCGTCCGCGAAGCGGGTGGAGTTTAAAAAGGGGCAGGCCTGCCCGGAGGCCGGGCAGGTGAATGCGGATGGCGCAGCCTCAGTCGGCGTTCGACCAACGCGCCGAGAATTTCGCTTCGGGCGTAAAGTCGAATTCCAGATCGAAGGGAAAGACGGGTCGAGAACGATGCAGGCTTGCAAGGTGGGCAATGTCCTGATTGACGACACCATCGGTCAAGGCCATCAGGTTGGGGTTGGCGATCGGCGCCAGCTCTGGCGAGAGATAGCCTGACTTGACCACCAGCAGCCGGACGCCCCTCGGATCAAGGCCGAGACGGCTGAAATCGGCGATATCGTGGTAAGGCCGGCGTCGGGCCGAAAGCACGACGTCGATCGCACCGACACGCACGACCGCCTGACGCTCCTTTTCCGGACCGGGATCATCAAGCCGCACGACTTCCACCAGCATCTCCGCAACCGGGCTCGCCGGATCGAGGCTGCCGCCGATCTTCAGCATCAGATTTTCGCCCACGCCGGCAGCAAAGCAGGCATCGACTGCCGGACGGTCGGTGATACCGGCGATCAGGGCACCGCGCCACCCCCGCGCAAGCAGCGCCTTCAGGACATCCGCCCTGTCGCCGACACCGCCGCCGGTCGGGTTGTCGCCGGAATCGGCAAGGATGATGGGGGTTGTCGTCGTCTGTTCGGCGATATCGAGCATGGCGTCGAGCGGGCCCGTCACCGGGCCGAAGCGGAAGTTGCGACGTTCCGTCCAGTAGGCTGCCGCGATGTCGACGGCCGCCTGCTCTGCAGCAGCCCGGTCGGTCGCCGTGATCACGGCGCAAGCCGTTGCGCGCGGCTCGTCCGCCCAGACATAGCCGACCATCAGGTTGGCATCGAGCACACCCGGCCGGCCGTCGATATCGGGCAGCTGCTGGTAGAGATTTTTGGCCGGCTCATCTTCAGTGGAAGTACATTCCCCGGGCAGCAACACGGGAATCTTTGCCCAGGCCACACCCGGGCGGTTGCCGCTGCGCAGCGCTGAAATCAGCATCGTCCAGGCACGGATCATCGTTTCGCGCGTGTCGATGTGCGGCGCCGTGCGATAGCCCGCGAAGATGTCAATCTGGTCGATGATGCGCTGACTGACATTGCCGTGCAGATCATAGCTGGTGGCGATCGGGCAGTCCGGCCCGACGATGGCTCGAGCGGCAGAGATCCAATCCCCCTCCGCATCCTCCATGCCGTCGACTTTGATCGCCCCGTGCATGGCGAGATAGAGCCCGTCGATCGGCAAAGCCTGTTGCAATCGCTCGAGAAACTCAGCCTTGAAGGCGTCATAGGTCGGCCGTGACACCGGCCCGCCGGGCACGGCGCGGGCGTGCAACAGCGGTAGATGCGCGATGCCGTCAGCGTCGAGAAAATCGAAGTACTCCGCCTGCAGCAGATCCGCACCACGCAACACCCGAAAATCCTCGGTCGTCATCAGCACAGGCGAATAGGTGCTGCACTCCGTATGGATACCGCCGACGGCAATGCGCATGAAAGCTCCTGTCACAGTTTTGGGCTCAAGGGTGCGATCGCGGCAAAGCGATGCCAGTCCTTGGCGGATTTCGGGGTCCATGCGGCTTCGGCGATCGCACAAAGTCGCGGGAAGACAAGATGGTTGAAATAGCCGCGCGACAGGAAATGCTCCGACCAGATGCAGGCCTGTACGCCCTTCATGCGGGCCTTCAGCTCTTCTGGAAACTCGCCTTCGGCCTCGTAGCCATAGGTATGCGCCGGCGTCGCCGTCCCGGCCCAACTCGCGCCTGGCTCCTGCCAGGCGTCGGCCTGCGCCATGTCGAGATAATAGGCCTGGCCGGGCGTCATGACGACGTCATAGCCTTCGCGCGCGAGGTCGATGCCGACCTCCGGCCGCTCCCACGCCATAAGCAGCGTGCCCTCGGTCGCAACGCCGCCGCCATGGGCGACCTCGTTCCACCCGGCAAGCTTGCGGCCGCGGGCCGTCAGCATCTGCTTGACCCTCTTCAGGAAGAAGGATTGCAGTGCGAAGGTGCCGGAAAGGCCCTCCTTCTCCATCAATTTCTTCGCCAGCGGAGAGGCAAGCCAGGAACCGTTGGCAACCTCGTCGCCGCCGATATGGATGTACTGGCTCGGGAACAGCTCGACGATTTCGTCGAACACCTTCTCGAGGAAATCGTAGGTAAAGTCGATCGCCGGGTTGAGTGCATTGTTCGGGTAGCCCTGAACCGAATGATAGCTCTCCGGCGCTTCCTGGCCGTCCGTCAGATCAGGCAAGGCAACGAGCGTGGCCGCGCTGTGGCCGGGAATGTCGATCTCCGGCACGATCTCGACGTGAAGCGCCGCGGCTTGGGCGACCAGGGCTTTCACATCGGCATGGCTGTAGAACCCGCCGACCGGCTCTGCGCCATTGCCGAGTTGCGGCAACAGAGGTTCATTTGGACCGCGCATGACACCGAGCGTCGTCAACGTCGGAAACGCCTTGATCTCAAGCCGCCAGGCCTCGTCGTCGGTCAGATGCCAATGGAAGATGTTCAGCTTGAACCAGGCAAGAATGTCGATGAGGCGGGAAATGTCCGACGTCGGATAAAATTGCCGCGATACGTCGAGATGACAACCGCGCCAGCCATAGCGCGGCGCATCGGAAATCGTGCCCTGCGCCGGAAAGCGGAACAGGTCCGGATGTGTGCGCGCGCCGTTCATGAGCTGCGCCAGGGTCGTCAGCGCGTATTGCCGGCCGGCTGCACCGCCATAGGCAAGGCGGATCTCCTTGGTGGAGAATGCGAGTTCGTAGGCTTCGGGGGCGAGGGCTGCACTCTTCGTGAAAGCAATTGGCCTACCCTGCCCGGAGGCGACAAGGCTAAAGGGCGCGTGACCCGCCGAGAACAGGCGGTGAAAGAGCGCAAGCACGTTGGCGACGGCGGCCACATCGTCAGGCGCCGCATCTGATGCAGGGTAGAGCACGACAGGAAAGCTGTCGCCGGCCCAGGCATCGATCTGCGCCGGCCATGGCTGTATCGAAAAAGGCAGGTCGAGCTTGCCCGGAGGCAGTCGGGGTGGCGGCGGCTCGCTGACGGCATTCTCCAGCAGCAGATCGGAGACGGCGACCGGCACATGTTCGCCGTTGGAAAGCGTGAGGTAGGCCGACTTCGCACCATCAGTGCAGTGCCTTGCCTGCCGATGCAGGCCACTCACCGTGAACGTCCAGCTTTCGCCGGGGCCAAGCGTCAGCCCGGCGGGTGGCGCGAATTCGTGAAAGTTGGCGTTGCGGCGCAGGAACGTGGCGTTATCGCAGGCCTCCGGCACGATGACGCGCGTCAGCGAGGTATAGACCAGCCGAAAGCCCGTGAGCGGCGCTTGCGAAAAATTGAAGAGCGTGAAGGTGAACCGGCCAAATGCACCGCCATCCGGCTGCCAGGACGCTTCGAGACGATAGGAAACGGGCGCCATGATCTTCCTCCCAGAAGTCTTTCGGTCAGTAGTGGCTTGATTGCGAGAACGTTCGCGCCAGTTCGGCCTGGCCGGCGGTCAGCCCGCAATCGACCGGCAGGCACACGCCGGAAATCGCCGCCGCCATCGGACCTGCGAGGAAGTGTACGGCGTTGGCGACATCCTCGGGATTGACGATGCGCTGCAGCGGATACCAGCGGCGCGCTTCCTCGAAGACCTGCGGATTGGCGGCGGCACGCGCTTCCCACGCCTGCGTGCGAACCGTCCCTGGTGCAACGGCGTTGGATCGAATGCCGAACTTGCCGTATTCGACGGCGATCAGGCGCGTCAGGTGCAGGAGGCCAGCCTTGGCGACGCTGTAGGCGGGGTGGCCGAAGACATTCATGCCATTGACGGAGGCGATGTTGATCACCGAGCCGCGGCTTTCCTTCAGCATGTCTTCGACTGCGCGGAAGCACAGGAAGGCCGCTTCGAGGTTCAGCGCATTGTCCATCCGCCAGATATCCGGCGTCGTGTCGTGCAGGCTGACGGCGCGGGCGGCGCCGGCATTGTTGACGAGGGTGCGCACGGTACCCTGCGCGCCCGCCGTCGCGGCCAGTTTGCCGACGCTTTCGGTGTCCGTCACGTCGCATGCAATCGGGATGAAACGCGCGCCGTCCCCGATCTCCTGCGCCGCCTTCACGGCAGCTTCGCCGTCGATATCGGCGAGCAGGACGACATCATGATCCTCGCCAAGGCGCCTGGCGATTGCGCGACCGATATCGCCGGCTGCACCGGTGACGAGGGCGACAGACTGCGTCATGCGGGAACCTTTCGCGGCACGTCAGTCTCCCAGCAGCTGGCGGTCGTCACCGTCGCGGTGGGTGACCAGCTGTTGCTTGATGCGCCGAAGTGTGACGGTCGCCTGCGGCTGGACCCGGTAGGCAACGAGACTTGAGAGGATATCGAGCAGCGCCAGATAGGCGATGCGGGTGGAAGTGGGGCGATAGATGTTGTTGCCCTCGGGAAGATCGACAGGAACCGTGATCGTCGCGGCAGCCGCAACCGGGCTGTTGCTCTGGGTCAGCGCAATCGTCGGCACCTTGAGTTCGCGCGCCAGGGTGAAAGCGCGCACCAACTCGGCGTTGCGGCCGGAGAAGGATGAGCCGATCAGCACATCCGTCGGGCGGGCGGCGGCGGCCATCATCAGCTGCATGCTGTGGTCGGAACTGGCGGTAACGCGCAGGCCGTAGCGAAAGAGCCGGTTCTGCAGCTCGCTGGCAATCATCGAAGAATTGCCGCCCGAGCCGAAGGCATAGATCATTTCTGCGGCCGCAATGCGCTCCACCGCCTGCTCGATCGACGCCAGGTCAAGCGAACGGTGCAGGAGGAACAGCGCATTCTGCGCCTTGGTGATGATGTCCTGGGCGACATCGCCGGTTTCCCGGCTCTTCGGCTCCGGCTTCAGGTAGCGCATACCGATATAGGCGGTGCGCGCCAACTGCACCTTGAAGTCGGAGAAGCTGTCGCAGCCGAGCCGGCGACAGAAGCGTGTGACCGTGGGAGGAGAGACATCGGCCTTGCCGGCCAGCTCGATGATCGATGCATTCACCGCGAACTCGAAGTCGTTCAGAAGAATATCGGCTATGCGGTTCTCGGATTGCGAGAGCCGGCCTTTTTCTTCCTGAAGTGTCGCGAAAATATCCATCGGCTGCTGATGTCCTTAGGGTCTATCAGCCTTCCTTCGGCTTGTAGGCGACACAGTCGATCTCGACCTTGCAATCTACCATCATCGCCGACTGGACGCAGGCCCGGGCCGGTGGATGCGCACCGAAATACTCCTGATAGACCTTGTTGAAAGTCCAGAAATCACGCGGATCGTCGAGCCAAACCCCACAACGCACCACGTGCTCGGTACCGTATCCGGCCTCTTCCAGAATGGCCAGAAGATTGGCGATCGCCTTGTGCGTCTGAGGGATGATGCCGCCCTCGATGATCTCGCCCTTTTCCATGGCAACCTGGCCGGAAACATGCAGCCAACCGTCCGCCTCCACCGCGCGTGCAAAGGGCAATGGCTTACCGCCCGCACCGACTTGCTCGGTGCCATACCGTTTGATGGTCATGTGTACCTTCGTGCAAATTATTTTCTTTGATCGTTGACAAGTGACCATAGAAAGCTGAATTTGACCAGAGAAAAACACCATTCATGAAAAGAATTTCAATCTAGGGCGAAAACATGCGGGATCCCTTCCTCAATCCGTTCCCCTCTTCCGACACCGCGCGCCATGCCATCTGGGAGATGCTGGTTCCGCGCGATATCGACGCTTTTCTTTCTGCGGACTGGTCGATGGTCGCCGGTGATTTTGTCGAAGACGGCTTCATCGGCATCGACGGACGCCGCGAGACCAATCCCGACAATTGGCGCCTGACTTTTCCCTCGCTTTCGGCCTATCGCGACGAGTGGCTGCGCCAGGCGAAAGACTTCGCCGGCCTTTCCTTCGCCGAGGATACCCGCGCGGCGATCTTCACGACGACGACGCTTGAGAACATCGAGGTCAACGGCGACTTCGCGCTCGCGCGTAAGAAGTTCGATGGCGGCTTGAAGAAGTCGGACGGCAGCTTCGACGTGATGAAGTGGCAGACCGTCTATTACTGCCGTCTGCACGACGGGCGCTGGAAGATTTCCGGGTTTACCGGCTACCTGCCTAACCCGATGGGACCGGCTTAAGAAGCGACGCACGAGAAAAGGCGACGGCATTGCGGATCTTCACAGCAGCGCTCGCGACGGAAACCAATACCTTCTCCCCCATCTGCATAGATCGCCGCGCCTTCGAGGCGTCGCTCTATGCGCCGCCGGGCGAGCATCCGGAGACGCCGACGCTCTGCACGGCGCCGATCACGGTCGGCCGCCGCGTTACCGCGGAGAAAGGCTGGACGCTGATCGAAGGCACCGCCAGTTGGGCGGATCCGGCCGGCCTCGTCAACCGCCAGACCTATGAAAGCCTGCGCGACGAAATCCTCGGTCAACTTCGCGCCGCTTTGCCGGTCGATGCCGTGGTCATGGGTCTGCACGGCGCCATGGTTGCTGCGGGTTACGAGGATACCGAAGGCGACCTTCTGACCCGCATTCGCGAGATCGTCGGCCCCGACGTGCTCGTCTGCGCCGAGCTGGATCCGCACAGCCACCTGACGCAAAAACGCGTTTCGGCGGCGAACTTCTTCGTCTTCTTCAAGGAGTTTCCGCACACCGACTTCGTCGATCGGGCCGAGGATCTCTGGCGCATCGCCGTCGATACGCTGGAGGGCCGCGTGACGCCGGTGATGTCCGTGTTCGACTGCCGCATGATCGACGTCTACCCGACGTCGCGCGAACCGATGCGTTCCTTCGTCGACAAGCTGATGCGCATCGAGGCGGAGGACCCCGACGTCCTGTCGCTGTCGGTAGTACATGGTTTCATGGCCGGCGACGTCCCCGAGATGGGAACGAAGGTGCTTGCCGTGACGAACGGCAAACCGGAGAAAGGCGAGGCCCTGGCACGGGACCTCGGGCTGGAGCTCTTTTCGAAACGCGGAACCTTCATCATGCCGCAGATCGACGAGAAACAGGCTGTCGCCGAAGCGCTAGCCGCGACCGAGGGCCCGATCGTCATCGCCGATGTCTGGGATAATCCGGGCGGTGGAACCGCGGGCGACGCGACAGTGCTGCTCGAAGAATTGCTGGCACAAGGCGCTAGCAATGCCGCCGTCGGAACGATCTGGGATCCGATGGCCGTGCAGATCTGCATGGCCGCCGGCGAAGGGGCAGAAATTCCATTGCGGTTTGGCGCCAAGTCGGCACCGGGGACTGGCAACCCGGTCGACGGCATCGTCAAGGTGATCAAGCTGGTGCGCGATGCGGAGATGCAGTTCGGCGAGAGCTTCGCACCTTTTGGCGACTCCGCCCTCATTTCCTATCGCGGCGTCGACATCATCCTGAATTCGACACGGGCGCAAAGCTTCGATCCCAGCCTCTTCTCGGTGATGGGCGTCGATCCGCAGGCAAAGAGCATCCTGGTCATCAAGTCGACCAATCACTTCTACGCATCCTTCTCGAAGATCGCCGCGCAGATCCTCTATTGCTCGGCCGGAACGCCCTATCCGAACAATCCCGCCAAGACCGCCTATCTCCGCGCATCCGGGAATATCTGGCCGAAGGTTGCCGACCCGCATGGCCTTGAAAAGGGAGCGGCGTGAGCCGAGGCAGGCTGACGCTGCCGGCCCCACTCGCCGGCAGATAAGACCTTCCAATCCGGTCCTGTTCTATTGCCAATGACAAAAACGGCCGCCGCCCTGATCATGGACGGCGGCCGATTGTATTGGTGAGGCTATGCTCAGGCCGCAGCCGGATTGAGCAAGCCCATGTCGATATCGGTGAGTTCGACACACCGCTCAAGCGCCTTGCCTGCCTCATCGAACAGGTGGCAATCGGCGGCACGAATGCCCGTCAGCACCTGTTCTTCCGGGCGGATTGCCACCGTGCCCGGCAGCATCGCGCAGTAGTTTTCCCCTTCGCCATTGATGGCGGCATAGGCGACCGTATGGGCGCCGAGGCGTTCGATCACCGTTGGCGTGACCTTCAGCGACAGGTCGCCGGCTCCGAGCAGAATGTGCTCAGGCCGGACGCCCAGCGTCAATGTCCGCCCGACCAGGCCACCATGCGGCCTGACCGGGACGACAGCGGTCTGGCCCTTGTAGTCGACCTCCATGCCGGCATCGCTGACACCTTTGCAGGTGACCGGCAGGAAGTTCATCTTCGGATTACCGATGAAGCCGGCGACGAAGATGTTGGCAGGCTTGTGGTAGAGTTCGAGCGGCGCGCCTGTCTGGGCGATTTCACCGGCATTGAGGACGACGATCCGGTCCGCCATCGTCATCGCTTCGACCTGGTCGTGCGTGACGTAGATCATCGTGGCCCGCAATTGCCGGTGAAGTTTCGCCAGCTCAATGCGCATGTCGGCGCGCAGCGCCGCGTCGAGGTTCGACAGTGGCTCGTCGAAGAGAAAGATCTTCGGCTCGCGCACGATCGCCCGGCCGATCGCCACCCGTTGGCGCTGGCCGCCGGACAGCATTCCCGGCTTTTGCTGCAGCCGCTGGTCGAGATGGAGAATGCGGGCTGCGTGCTCCACCTTGGCCTTCAGTTTCTCTTCCGCCATCTTTTCCACGCGAAGTGGAAAGGCAATGTTCTCGAAGACGGTCATGTGCGGGTAGAGCGCGTAGGACTGGAAGACCATGGCGATCCCGCGCTTGACCGGCGGCAGGTCGTTGACGCGCTTGTCATCGATCAGGATGTCCCCCGAGCTGGTCTCATCGAGACCGGCTATCATCCTGAGCAATGTCGACTTGCCGCAACCGGAGGGTCCGACGAAAACGACGAACTCACCGTTTTTGACTTCGAGCTCGATGCCTTTCAGCACCTCGAACGTCCCGTAGAATTTCTGAACCCTGTTGAGATTGAGCTGTCCCAAGAAACTGTCTCCGGCCACCGGCGAGAAGCGGCCCGTTCGTAGCGGATTGGTTTGGGCCGCGAACCCAAGGATCCGCGGCCCGATGATCTTACTTGTACTCTTCGAGGTCGGAAGCCGCCTTCTTCAGGGCGTCGGCCGGTTCGGCCTTGCCGGTCACCACCGCCTGAACCATCTCGATAATGACGTTCTGGAAGCCCTTGTAATCATTGAAGAGCGGCTCCGGACCACCGAAGGAGATGCCGTCGATGAACGGCTTCCAATAGGGATCCTTCTTGACGAATTCGTCGACCATCGGCGACGGACGCAGCGGCGTCAGGCCGGCGCCGCCCTGCAGCTCATATTCGCCCTGCGGACCCGGCGAGGTGATGAACTTGGCGAATTCTGTCGCCTTCTCCTCGACGCCCGAGCCCTTGAAGATCGCCAGGCTGTCGGTAATGAGCAGCGTTCCCTCGCCCTTGGCCGAGGGGCCGAGCGGCAGTGGCGCAACGCCCCAGTTGACCTTGGTTTCCTTCAGGCGCACGGCGGCGCCCGACCCTCCTTGAATCATGCCGACCTTGCCGTCGAGGAAGATGGCGCGGACCTCGTTCTGTTCGTAGGCGGTCGCGCCTTCGACGGAATAGGGAGTGATGTCCTTGTAGGCCTGGAGCGCAGCAAGAACTTCCGGGCTGTCGATGACGATCTTGTCGCCGTCGATCACCTTGCCGTTGTTGGTGTACACCCAGTGCATGAACTGGTGCATCGTGTTGTCGAAGGTCTTGGCCGGAAGGCCGTAACCGGCGATACCGGTCTTTTCCTTGATCGCCTTGGCAAACTCGATCTCTTCGGCCCAGGTCTTCGGCGGTGTCTCGGGATCAAGACCAGCCTGCTTGAACAGGTCCTTGTTCCAATAGAGCGCCTTGGTCGAGAAGGCCACCGGAACGCCCCACTGGTTGTCGTCGAAGGTCACCGTGTCGACGATGTTGGGGTAGTACGTCTTCTTTTCCTCGTCCGTCATTGGCACGGGAACGATGAGATCGTTCTGCGCGAACTCCTTCAGCGTGCGCGAACCGACATAGGCCATGGCAACCGGTGTGCCGGCGGCGGCAAGCGTGGTGGCCTTGTCCTGGCACTGGGCCCAGCCGACCACTTCCGGCGCGACGTCCCAGCCGGGATTCTTTTCCTCCCACTGCTTGATATACTTCTCGTGAACCGGGTCCATCACGTCGCCGCAGTAGATCCAGCTGATCTCCTGGTCGGCCGCTTGGGCGGTGACGGCGCCAAGCGCGGTCGAACCGAGCAGGGCCAGGGCGAGTACCCCTGTCTTGAGTTGAATTGACACGTTGGAAGCTCCCGTTCTCTGGTGGTTGATTGGTTTTATTGTTTCACCGCGCCTGCGGTCAGCCCGCTGACGAGATACCGTTGTAGGAGGAAGATCACGACGACTGCCGGCGCGATGCCGACGAAGCTCGCCGCCATGAGCTCGTTCCAGATCACCTCCTGGCGACCGAAATAGGCGAAGAGCCCAACCGGTAGCGGCATGTATTCGGTCTTGGAATTGAAAGTCAGAGCGTAGATGAATTGCTGGGCATAGGCGCCGATGAAGGTGGTGATCGCCACCACGGTGATACCCGGCATGGCAATCGGCAGGATCACCCGGCGCAACGTATAGAAATGGCTCGCGCCGTCGACAAAAGCGGCCTCGTCCAGCTCGCGCGGGATGCGCATCATATAGGTGCGCAACAGCCAGATCGCCGATGGAATAAGGAAGGCGACGCCGGGCATAATCATGGCGAGATAGGTGTTGAGCACGCCGAAGCTGCGCATCAGCCGGAACAACGGTATGAGCAGCACGGCGCCGGAGAACATGTTGACCGCGAGAAACGCACCGAGCAGCGCGCCGCTGCCGCGGAAGTTGAACCGGGCAAAGGCATAGGCGGCCGGAATGACCAGTATCAGCACGATGGCCGTCACGATGGTGGAGATGAAGAAGGAGTTGAAGATGTATCGGGCAAAACCGGGCACGCTCTCCCACATGGTGTAGTAAGCGGCGAAGGAGCCGTTTTCGGGCCAGAAGCGGTAAGGCGAGGAAAACAGAAGCCCGAGCGGCTTCAACGATACCAGGAACCCCTCGACGAATGGCGCCAGGATGAAGCCAAGGAAGACAAGGATGCCGGCATAGATGGCGACGAGCTCATACCAGCGATAGCGGTTGATCATGGCAGGCTGGCTCATTTCTGTTCCCCCGCAGCGAGGCGACTGGTGACCCGGAAATAGGCAAAGCAGAAGATCGACAAGAAGATGCAGATCAGCACGGCGCGCGCAGCACCCTCCCCGTATTTCTTCGACCCGATGGCGGTCCGGTAGGTATCGATGATCATCGTGGTGGTCTCGCCATTCGGCCCGCCCTGGGTGAGGATCCAGATGATATCGAAGGAATTGAAGGTGGCGATCAGCGACAGCATCGACATGGTGATCAGCGAAGGCACCAGTAGCGGCAGCGTGATGCGGCGGAAGCGATAGAAGCGCCCTGCCCCGTCCGTCCAGGCCGCCTCATAGAGGTCCTGCGGGATCGCCTGCATCGCAGCCAGCATATAGAGCGTGACCAGCGGCACGCCGATCCAGACGTCGGTGATGATCGTCGCCCAAAAGGCCGTCTCGCCGCGTGCAAGGAAAGCGATCGGTCCGTCGATGAGCCCCCAGTTCTGCAGCACGCCGGAAATCATGCCGAACTGGCCGTTGTACATCCAGCCCCACATGAAGATGCCGATGGCCATCGGCACGATCCACGGCGGCATGGTGAGCAGGCGGAAGAGCGCACGGCCGGGCACGGCCGCATTCAGCATCGTCGCGCCGAAGACACCGATGATCATTTTGATCGAGACCGAGAAGAAGGTCCAGATGAAGGTGCGGAAGATGACTTCGGCAAAGGTCTCGTTGAAGATCTTGTCGTAGTTGGCCCAGCCGACCCAATTCGTCGTCTTCTTCAGCGACGCGTCGGTGAACGACAGGATGAAGGTGTCGACAAGGGGATAGGCGACGATGACCGTGACATAGAGCACGGCGGGCAAGAGCAGGATCCAGGCGAAGATGACCGTGCTGCGTTGAACACTCATCCCGCTACTCCCCTCAAGCCGCGCGCGAATGCAAGGCTTCGTCGAAACGATCCCAGATCGGCCGCAGATCGATCACGCTTCGCTTGCGCCGTGCCTCGTCCATCGACAATGCGAGGATGCCCGCTTCGAGCGCATCGATGGTCGAGACCGGCAGCGGTCTTCCGTCGCGCACATGGCCGATGATATCGGTCGCCATCTGCTCATCGGCGCCGTAGTGCTGCGACAGTTCGGTGGCCGCGTATTTGTTCTCGATCACCTTCTTGCCGGTCAGCATCTCGTGCACGTCGAAATAGCCGCGGATGAAGTCGCCCTCGGCCATGCCGCGCGATCCCATGATGCAGAAGCGGCGGAATTGGTCCGGCACATTGAGATTGGTATGGAAGTTCATGCCGACGCCGTTGGCGTATTCGACGATGGCGACCTGATAGTCGATGATGTCGCCGTCGCTGTCGAACACCTTGTCGGATCCCATCCAGCCGCTCAGCTTGCGATGGAAGAGTTCGAGGTCGTTGATGCCCTCGCGTGCGGGGTCGTTGGCGGGAATAAAGCTCTTGCGCCCGCCGAAGCTGGCAACGCGTTCCGGCCTCGCACCGATAACGCCGTTGTAGAGATCAAGGTCGTGGCAGCATTTCTCCAGCATGAAACTGCCGGAATAGCGCTCGTAGCGGCGCCAGTCACGCATGAAGAAGGCGCCGTGGTAGGGTTCGATATGTTCGGATGCCTCGATCGAGACGACCTGGCCGAGCTTTCCTTCGGCAAGGGCGGCGCGCAGGTCGCGGTACATCGGCGCATAGCGCAGCACGAGGCCGACCATCAGGCGCTCATGGCCGAACTTCGCCATCAGTTGCGCAAGCTCCAGGCTTTCCTGGACCGTCGTCACGATCGGCTTTTCGCTGAACACCTTGAGACCGGCTTCAAGCCCGGTCCGGATATGATCGAGGTGCATATGGTTCGGCGAACCGATCATCAAGAGGTCGAGCTTCTCGTTGGCGATCAGTTCTTCAGGCGTCGCATAGGCCGTGCCGGCGGAGATGCCTTTTTCCGTCAGGCTCGGCAGTCCAGCCGGATTCGGATCGACGTATCCGGCGATCTCGAAGTTCTCATCCATGGCTTTGAAAACGTAGCCCAGATATCCCAGGCGGAATCCGAGTCCGATTATCCCGACTTTCATGCTCGCACTGTTCCCTTGCCTTATGGCGTAATTTATTTTCGCAGACTGGTGCAGTTTTTTCAGGTCGTCAACCCAAATCCGCGTATTTTGTAAAATTGTGAAATTCATTTTCATAAACCCCGGAAATGCTGAGAATCACGCCACAACCCAAAAGGGAGGTAACCCATTCACGCTACAACAGGGGGAAAGCGGTCCAGACCAATGCGGCCTCGGCACGCAACGCGCGCCGATGGCGGCAGAATGGATGGGCGGCGAAACTGGAGCGTTTCCGTCTTGAACCGAGTCGTAGAAGCGCTCAATTTCTTTGTTTTTCGTAATTTCTGGCGGAAAGCCGTTTCGCACCTTTCCTGGAAAGGCCCTATCGCCCCATCCGGGAACCGAGGCTTCGTTCAGCCGCCTGCAGGGCATCGTGGATCAGCACTGCGAGCACCGCAACGATGAGGCCGCCCTGGACAACGAAGGCAAGGTTGTTCGACTGGAGGCCGGCGATGATCACTTCACCGAGCGTTCTTGCCGCCACCGTCGAGCCGATCGTCGCGGTTGCCAGGCTGATGACGACGGAGAGCCGGATGCCGGCGAGGATCACCGGCATCGCCAGAGGCAGTTCGATTTTCAGGAGCCGCTGGCGACCGGTCATGCCGGTGCCCCGCGCCGCCTCCATTGTCGATTGCGGCAAGGTCGTCAGCCCGGTCAGGGCGTTCTCGAAGATCGGCAGCAGACCGTAGAGGAAGAGCGCGATGAGCGTCGGCTTTTCGCCGAAACCGAAGATCGGCACCGCGAGCGCCAGCACGGCGACCGGCGGAAATGTCTGGCCGATGTTCACAAGGCTGCGCGAAAGCGGCAGGAATTCGGCGCCCGATGTTCGCGTCACCAGGATCGCCAGCGCCAGCGCAACTACCGTCGCGCCAGCCGTTGCAATCGCGACTGTGCGCAGATGAAGCAGCGTCAGTTGCAGCAGGCTGCCCTGATTATAGATTGCCGGCGCGTTCTCCTGCACCAGCGGCCGCAGCAGCGGCTCGAACCATTGCGGCTGAACCAGGAAAGCGATCAGAGCTGCAAGAGCGAGCAGTCGAAACAGGTTGGGAAGACGCAGCATCACGATCGTCCCGCGGCACGCTGCGCCAGACCATCAAGGCTGACCTTGCCAATGAGAACACCATCGGGGCCAACGACGGGAAGAGCCTTGCGGCCGGACCAGAGCAGCGTCGACAAGGCCTCGCGCTGGCTGGCGGCACTCGAAATCGCCTTTCCCTCCGCCGTACCGGGTTCGACGGCAGTCGCGACGGGTTCGATCGCCAGCAGCCGAAACGGGCGTTCACCGGCCCCGATCAGGCTCTCGACGAAAGCCGTCGCCGGTCTTACGAGCATCTCGGCCGGCGTTGCGTATTGCACCACTTCGCCCTTGTCCATGACGGCGATCCGGTCGGCCAGATGGAAGGCCTCCTCCATGTCGTGCGTGACAAGGACGATGGTCGTCTCGAAATGCTTCTGGATCGCCAGCAGATCGTCCTGAGCCTTGGCGCGAATGATCGGATCGAGTGCGCCGAAGGGTTCATCCATCAACAGCACCTTCGGCTCTGCCGCAAGCGCGCGGGCAACGCCGACGCGCTGCTGCTGGCCGCCGGAAAGTTCGTGCGGATAGCGCGGGCCGAACGCCGCCGGATCGAGCTGAAACAGCGTCAGCAGCTCGGCGACCTTCGCGTCGATGCGGGCGCGGTCCCAGCCGAGCAGCGTCGGCACGGTGGCAATGTTCTGCGCGACGGTTCGATGCGGAAACAGGCCGTGACCCTGGATCGCATAGCCGATCCGCCGGCGCAGCTCGTAGCCCGGCAGCGACCGGTTGTCCTCGTCGTCGAGCCTGATCGTGCCCGATGTCGGTTCGACCAGGCGATTGATCATCCTGAGCAGTGTCGTCTTGCCGGAGCCGGACGTGCCGACGATGACAGTAACCGTGCGTGGTGCAATCGTCAGGCTGACATCGCTGACGACCGTGGTTTCGCCATAGCGCTTGGTGATGCCTTCAATCTCGATCATGCGCTTTGCACCTGGTTGCGGTTTGGTGTGGCCATCTCGATCAAGGCATCGAGGACGATTGCGGCCGTGAACGCCAGGACGACGGTCGGAACCGCCCCGAGCAGCACCAGATCCATCGCCGTCTGCCCGACGCCCTGGAAAACGAAAACGCCGAAACCGCCGCCACCGATCAGCGCCGCGATCGTCGCAAGTCCGATGTTCTGAACGAGGACGATGCGAATGCCGGTGAGAATGACCGGGAAGGCCAGCGGAAATTCGATGCCGGCGAGGCGCTGGAAATCCGTCATGCCGATGCCGCGTGCCGCATCGTTGGCCTCTCTCGGCACTCCGGCAAGCCCAACCACGGTATTGGCGACCACAGGCAGAAGCGAATAGAGGAAGAGGGCGACGAAGGCCGGAGCCGCGCCGATCCCGCGGATACCGATGGCGGCGGCCCCTGGCACGTGGATCGCGAGCCAGCCAAGCGGCGCGATCAAAATGCCGAAAAGCGCGATCGACGGGATCGTCTGGATCGCATTCAAGACGCCGAGTAGGCCGTCGCGCAGGCGCGGGACGCGATGGCAGAGAACGCCGACCGGAATGCCAATGATGGTTGCGGCAGCAAGCGAGCCCAAGGCGAGCATCACATGCTTGCCGGCCTCGGCCCAGAAGGTCTCGGCCCGGCTGGCGTATTCCTTGAGGAGCGACAGACCGTCCCAGGTGCCGGACATCAGGAGCGCGGCGACAAAACCGAGCACGCCGCAAAGGAACAGAACCCGCACCAACGGCGACGGCCGCAACCGGGTCAAGGCGTCGGCGGCCAGCAGACCGAGCGCGAAAAGCAGGACCCAGAACCCGGAAGCCGGTGAAACGCGAGCATAGCTGTTTTCGGGTGGCGTCAGGTGGCCGGCGGCAGCACCAATGCCCAGCGCCAGCGCAGCGATTGTCGAAAAAGCGATGGCAAGGCGCAGCGGGCTTGGCGTTTTCAGAGCGGCGACAATTGCTGCAGCAATGACGAAGAGAAGAATAACAGTGGCCCACACCGGCGGCAGGGCTTCGCTGATCGACCTCACCTCGCCAGCGACGATGCGATTGGCGCGAAAGGTCGCGAAAGGCGCCAGGAATGCGCCGTATGCGGCAAGTGCGGCAATGATCACGCCAAGCTTGTCCACGCGGAGCTGCATCAGATCCCTTTTTCTCGCCCGGCTTCCGCTCGACGGACCCTGGTTGTTCTACGCTCAGAAAAGAAAACGCTGGCCGGATGAGCGCATCCGACCAGCGTCGAACCTTTGCGTCAACCTATTTCAGGAAGCCGTTCTTCTTCAGGAAGTCTTCGGCAACCGTCTTGGCCGGCTCGCCGCCGACCTGGACGCGGCCATTCAGTTCCTGAAGCGTCACCAGGTCGAGTTTCTCGAAAACCGGCTTCAGCAGGGTCTCGATCTGAGGGTTCTCCTTCAGCACCGCCTCGCGAATGATCGGGGCCGGCTGGTAGACCGGCTGCACTGCCTTGTCGTCCTCGAGGACCACGAGGCCGGAGGGCGCGATACCACCATCGGTTCCGTAGACCATCGCGGCATTGGCGCCATTCGTCTGGTTGGCCGCCGCAGCGATCGTCGCCGCGGTGTCGCCACCGGAAAGGGTGATGAGTTGTTCCGGCTTCAGCGTGAAGGCGTAGGTCGTCTGGAATGCGGGAAGCGCTGCGGCCGAGTTGACGAACTCGGACGATGCCGCGAGCACGACATTTCCGCCGCCAGCGACATATTTGCCGAAATCAGACAGCGTCTTCAAATTGTTGGCTTCGGCCACATCCTTGCGCAACCCGATAGCCCAGGTATTGTTGGCGGGCGACGGCGTCAGCCAGACGATCTTGTTGGCATCATAGTCGAGCTTCTTGGCGGCCTCGTAGGCCTTCGCCGCGTCCTTCCAGATCGGGTCATCCGCCTTTTCGAAGAAGAAGGCAGCATTGCCGGTGTATTCCGGATAGATGTCGATCTCGCCGGCGGCAATCGCCTTGCGCACCACCGGCGTTGCACCGAGCTGCACCCGGTCCACCGTCTTGATATCATTGGCATTCAATACGGCCAGGATGATGTTGCCGAGCACACCGCCCTCCGTATCGATCTTCGAGGACACCACAACGTCGGCGTTGGCGGCCGCTGCGGTGAGCGTGAAGGCAAAGGCTGTCCCGATAAGCAGTTTGGTCAGGCGCATGGAGTTCTCCCTCGAAATTCAGTCCCGCAGTTTGACCACGGAATATTCGCGTCGTCCGGGCAAGCCATTCCATATATGTCAGTCTTCGACGAAAAATAGAGCTGCACGCAGAGAGTGCGGCGCGCGAAAATTTCAACATCGAGTGAAGCCATCGAAAGCATCGACTACTGCATGAAACGACAGGCGATTGGGCGTTGCAATCGGCAGCGTTGTCGGTCACTCTGATTGAGGCCCGCCAGAAACATCCGCTTTCACTCTTGGTTGCGATGCCGCTCGATCCGAACCGCTTGGGGGCTGGCGGCGCGGGTTCGCCCGGCGAACGTTCGGGGAATTGATGTCGATCTATCTTCTCGCGCTTCTTATCGGCGTGGTCGCCGGCCTTCGCGCCATGACAGCACCGGCCGCCGTCAGTATTGCCGCTGCCGCCGGCTGGCTGCCGCTTTCGGGCACCTGGGCAACCTTCATGGGCCTCCGCTTCACACCCTATATCTTCGGGCTCCTGGCCCTGGTCGAGTTCGTCACCGACCAGCTGCCGAGCACGCCGAGCCGCAAGGTGCCGCAGCAGTTCGGCACACGCATCGTCAGCGGCGGTTTTTGCGGTGCCGTCCTTGGCACTGCCGGCGGCTCGCTGATCGGCGGTTTGATTGCCGGCATCATCGGCGCAGTGATCGGTACGCTTGGCGGCTATGAGGCGCGCAAGCGGCTGGTCGCAGCCATTGGCGGCAGGGATCTGCCTATCGCCCTGATCGAGGACGTCGTTGCGGTGCTGCTCGCACTCTGGGTGGTGTCCTCGGTGCTATGAAGAAACATTTCGACGCCATCATCATTGGCGCCGGCCAGGCCGGACCGTCACTGGCCGGTCGCCTGGCCGCAGCCGGCAAGGCGGTCGCGCTTATCGAGCGCAAACTCTTCGGCGGCACCTGCGTCAACACCGGCTGCATGCCGACCAAGGCGATGGTCGCCAGCGCCTATGCCGTGCACATGGCACGCCGCGGCGCCGACTTCGGCGTGACGACCGGCCCGGTTTCTGTCGATTTCAAGCGCGTCATGGCACGAAAGGACAAGGTGCGTACCGACGCCCGTTCGGGCGTCGAAAACTGGCTCAAGGGAATGGAAAACTGCACCGTCTTTGAAGGCCATGCCCGATTTGAGGACCCGCACACGATCCAGGTCGGCGAGGAAAGCCTCAGCGCCGACCAGATCTTTCTGAACACCGGCGGGCGGGCGGCAACGCCGGACTTTCCGGGGGCCGGCGACGTGCCGTTCCTCACCAATGTGTCGATGTTGGACCTCGACGTTCTTCCCAGGCATCTCGTCATCGTCGGCGGCAGCTACATTGGCCTTGAATTTGCACAGATGTTCCGCCGCTTCGGCTCCGAGGTGACGGTGATCGAGAAAGGCCCGAGGCTTATTGCGCGCGAAGACCCTGACGTCTGCGATGCCGTTCTTGCGATCCTCGATAAGGAGGGCATCCGGTTTCGGCTCAATGCCGAATGCATCCGTTTCACCAGACAAGGCGCGGATGTCGTCGCCGGCGTCGACTGTACCTCCGGCGCGCCCGAGGTCATCGGCTCGCATTTGCTGCTTGCGACCGGTCGCCAGCCGAACACCGACGATCTTGGGCTCGACAAGGCCGGCGTGAAGACCGATGCGCGCGGCTATGTCGAGGTTGATGATGCCTTGCGCACAAGCGTGCCGCATATCTTTGCCATGGGCGACTGCAACGGTCGCGGCGCCTTCACGCACACGGCCTATAACGACTTCGAGATCGTGGCCGCCAACCTGCTTGACGGCGAGCCGCGGCGGGTGAGCGACCGCATCTCCACCTACGCGCTCTATATCGATCCGCCGCTCGGGCGTGCCGGCATGAGCGAGACCGACGCGCGCAAGACTGGCCGAAACATCGCCGTCGGTAGGCGGCCGATGACCCGCGTCGGCCGTGCGGTCGAGAAGGGTGAAACCGAAGGGTTCATGAAGGTGGTCGTCGACGCCGACAGCAAGGAAATCCTCGGTGCGTCGATCCTGGGCACCGGCGGCGACGAGGCGGTTCAGAGCATTCTCGACGTCATGTACGCCAAGAAGCCCTACACCACGATCACTCACGCGATGCACATTCACCCGACGGTGTCGGAGCTCATCCCGACGGTCTTCGGGGACCTCACGCCGGCAAGCTGACGGTCGGAAGGCCGACCGTCAGGTCTGCATTCACACCAGCGCAGAGCGTGCGAGATGGTAGAAATACATCGCACCGCGCTCGAGGATGTCGTCGTTGAAGTCGTAGCGCGTGGTGTGAAGCCCGCTCGTATCGCCATTGCCGATCAGCACATAGGCACCCGGGACCTCCTCCAGCAGGAAGGAAAAGTCCTCGCTGCCCATCAGCGGCTGGGCGAGCTCGACAAACGTGTCCTCGCCAAACTTCTCGCTGATCACCGCGCGCGCCTGGTCGACGGCATCCGCATCGTTGATGGTCGCGGGATAGCCGACCTGCCAGCCAAAGGTGACATCGGCATTGAAACTCTGCGCCTGGAAACGGGCGATCTGCTCGACACGCTCCTGCAACTGCTTTCGCACTACCGGGTCGGTGGCCCGCATGCTGATCTCCAGCACTGCCGTGTCGGGGATGATGTTCGATGCCGAGCCCGATTGAAACGAACCGACGGTCACCACCGAGGGCTGGTGCGGCGAGACGTTGCGCGACACGAGCGTCTGCAGCGCCATGACGATGCTTGAGCCGACGACGACAGGATCGACGGTCAGCTCCGGCTGCGCCCCATGGCCGCCCTTGCCCTTGATCGTCAGCGTCAGCACGTCGATCGAGGCTGCCATGGCACCCGCACGCGTCGAGAAAGTGCCGACCGGCAGACCCGGCCAGTTGTGAAGCGCAAAGACGCGTTCGCAGGGAAAGTGCTTGAACAGGCCATCTTCGATCATCAGCTTGCCGCCGCCGAAATTTTCTTCGGCCGGCTGGAAGATCAGGTGCACGGTTCCGTTAAAACTCGCATCCCGCGACAGTGCCCAGGCAGCACCGAGCAGCATGCTCGTGTGACCGTCATGACCACAGGCATGCATCGTGCCGGGATGTTTGCTCTGATAGGAAAGCCCGGTTTCCTCCTGCATCGGCAGCGCGTCCATATCGGCACGGAAGCCGATCGAGCGGTTGCTGTTGCCACGCTTCAGTGTCGCGACGATGCCGGTCGCCGCCAATCCGCGCGTCACCTCGAAACCCCAGGACTGCAGCAGGCCGGCAACGAAGTCCGAGGTCTTCACTTCGGACAGGCCGATTTCCGGCATCTCGTGCAGCTTGTGGCGGATATTGACGAGTTCGGGCAGGAATTCAGATAGGATCGCGTCGCGCATGGTTCTCTCCTCAAGCCATCTGCAGGAACTGGCGCAGGCGCGCCGATTTCGGGTCACGCATGACCTGCGACGGGGCACCGCGTTCCTCGACCAGCCCCTTGTGAAGGAAGATCACTTCGCTGGAGATGTCACGTGCCAGCGACATTTCGTGCGTCACCATCACCATGGTGCGCCCCTCCTCCGCCAGTTTCTTGATGACCAGCAGCACCTCGTTGACGAGTTCCGGGTCCAGTGCCGAGGTCGGTTCGTCAAAGAGCATGACATCGGGCTTCATCGCCAAAGCGCGCGCGATCGCCGCGCGCTGCTGCTGACCGCCGGAGAGCTGGTTGGGATAGTGATCGCGCTTCGGCGTGATGCCGACCTTCTCCATCAGCACCTCCGCCTCGCCGACGGCATCCTTGCGCGTCATGCCAAGCACATGCATCGGACCTTCGATGATGTTTTCGAGAATGGTCTTGTGGGACCAGAGATTGAAGCTCTGGAACACCATGCCGAGGCGGGTGCGGATATGCTCGAGCTGCCGCTTGTCGGCGGCAACGAGCTTGCCGTCCTTGCCCTTCAACGTCCGGATCACTTCGCCCGACACCGAGATTTCGCCCTCGTCGGGCGTCTCGAGATAGTTGATGCAGCGCAGCAGCGTGCTTTTGCCCGAGCCGCTGCTGCCGATCAGCGAAATGACGTCACCGGATTTTGCTTCGAACGAAACGCCCTTGAGCACCTCGACCGAGCCGAAGCTCTTGTGGATGTTCTTCACAGACAGTGCGGTTGCGACCATCGTCGTTCCTCCCATGGCGCGATTGCGCGCCTTGTGCTTATGCCTTCGCCGTGCGGTAGCGGGTCAGCCGCTTTTCGACGACGTTCATCACCCGCGTCAGGATGAAGACCACGGTGAAATAAATGATGCCGGCCGCGATCAACGGCTCGAATATCAAAAGCGACTGGCGCTGCAGCATGCGTGCGGTGCCCATGACCTCGAGAATGGTGATTGTCGAGGCAAGCGAGGTCGTCTTCAGCAGGATGATGAGATCGCCCGTCAGAACCGGCAAGCAGGAACGCAACGCCTGCGGCAGCGTGATGCGCCGGAGGATCAGCGACGACCGCATGCCGATCGACTTGGCCGCCTCGATCTGCCCGCGCGGGATCGCCTTGATCGCACCGCGGATCACTTCCGCGTTGTAGGCCGCCTGATTGAGGCTGAGCGCGAAGATCGCATACCACAGGCCGTCACGAAGATACGGCCACAGGAAGCTGTGGCGAACCCAGGTTCCCGGCAGGATCTGCCCGAGGCCGTAATAGACGAGATAGATCTGCACGAGCAGCGGCGTGCCGCGAAACGCGAAGGTGAAGACATAGGCCGGCATCGACAGGATGCGGCGAGTCGAAAGCCGCGCGAGCGCGACAAGCGTGCCGATGACCAGGCCGAAGACACCGGCGACGGCCGTCAACAGCAGCGTCAGCGGGGTTGCCTTGATGAGCGCCGGCAGGAAGCCGATAACGTTGGAGATCGTTTCCATCAATGGTGCCCCCGGTTCAGGCGGCGTTCGATCTGAGCGATCACCAAGGCTGAGACGAGCGTGATCAAAAGGAACAGGACGGCCGTCAACCCGTAGAAGAAGATGTATTGCTTGGTGCCTGCGGCAGCGCGGTAGCCGGTATAGAGCAGTTCGCTGAACGAGCCGAGCACGCTGATGATGGCGCTTTCCTTGGTGATGGAAAGCCAGAGATTGCCCATGCCAGGCACGGCGTGGCGCATCATCTGCGGCAGCACGATACGGCTAAGGACCTTGCGCGGCCGCATGCCGATCGAAACCGCTGCCTCGATCTGTCCCGGCGGAACAGCAAGGAAGGCCGAACGCAGCACTTCCGTCATGAAGGCGCCGGAGACGAAGGCGAGCGCGATGATGGCCGCCCAGAACGAGCTGAACTGGAACGTCTCGGCGACGAGACCTAAATGCTTCAGCAGCCGTTCAGCGCCGCTTGCCACCGAGAAATAGAGAAGCAGGATGACCAGCAGTTCGGGAAGCGAACGCACGACGGTGGTGTAGATATCGGCCAGCAGGCGCGGCAAGCGGTGCTTCGACAGCTTTCCGGCGGCACCCAGCAGCCCGAAGACGACCGCGACCGCATAGGCGACCACGGACACCTGCAGCGTCATCACCAGGCCCCAGGCGAAATCGTCGCCCCAGCCCTCGCCGCCCCAGGCAAGCAATTGCCAGTAATAGTCCATCCGTCGTTACCTGTTCCCGATTGGTGTCGTCAGCCAAAGGCTGCGATGATGCCCCGGACGCTGCGGTCCGTTTGGCCATCGAGGGCGAAGGGGCTCGGCCCCGACGCCCTCGAAAAAGTCCGTGACTACTTCTTGCCGAAGATCCACTTGTCGACGAGCGTCTGGATCTGGCCGTCCTTTTCCAAGGCGGCCAGGCCGGCATTGACCTTGTCGAGGGCTGCTGCGTCACCCTTGCGCACCGCATAGGCAACGCCTTCGCCGAGAACGACGTTCTTCGGTACGACGACCTTGACCTCGTAGTCCGCGCCGTCGGGCGACTTCAGGAACGTCTGGATGTAGAGGTCGGGGATCAGAACGTAGTCGACGCGACCGGCGACCAGATCGGCGACGGAATTGTCGGCGGTATCGTAGCTCTTCGCCTCAGCGCCCGGCAGATACTTGGCGACATAGGCCGACTGCACACTCGAGGTCTGGACGCCGATGATCTTGCCCTCGACGCTGGCCGGATCGATGATCTGGCCGGTACCATCAGCCGCATCGATCGTCTTGATCTCGCTGGTGTCGGACTTGAGACCGACGAAGGACGTGCCCTCGGTGTAATAGGGCGTCGAGAAGTCTACGACCTTACGGCGCTCATCGGTGATAGAGAACGCGCCGATGATGAAATCGACCTTGTTTTCCTTCAGCGACGGGATAAGGCCGTCCCACGCCATCTGGTTGATGTCGCACTTCACCGCCATCTTTTCGCAGAGTGCGCGGGACAGGTCGGCCTCGAGGCCCTCCCATTCGCCGCCGGCGTTGACCTGCGTGAAGGGCATGTAGGGCTCGGGCGTCATGCCCAGGCGCATCGTGTCCTCGGCGAAAGCGGCGCTCGCCGCCATGGAAAGGGCGATCCCTGCGAACAGGGCCGACTTGAACGTTCTCATGATATTTCCTCCGCGAATATGTGTCTGAATCAGAGCGTGTTGCTGAACCAGCGCAGCGACATGCAGGACAGGCCTGCATCGATCTTGCCGATTTCGGTGGTCTTCAGCGGTGCGACCTTGTAGCCGAGCTTGTCGAGCATCTCGATCGTGCGCGGGAAGTCGGAGCCAACCATGACGACATCGTTGACGCGCAGCGCGTTGGCCGCCGGCTCTTCGCCTTCCGGAATGATGACCTGCTTGAAGCGGTCGAACACACCCGACTTGGCGAGACGAGCAGTCGAAAGCACCGTTTCCTCGTCGAGAAGCGAGCAATCGGTCTTGAAGTGCAGCACGCCTTCGGGTGTCGCGACGATCTCGCTCTTGCGGCCGAGCTTGTCGAGGCAGGCCTGCAGCGCTTCGGCGCCGACCTTGTCGGTGCGGGCCGAAAGACCAATCATCACGCTTTCACGAGTCGTCAGCACGTCGCCGCCGTCGGCAAGACCAATGCCCGGCAGGTCGAGAACCGTCTCGAACATGTTGCGAAGGGTCGGCTCGATCTCGATGGTTTCCTTGACGCGGGTCGCAGCACCCGGGCGCAGCAGGATCGCGCCTTCGGTGAAGACCAGCGCCGGATCTTCGACGAAGATCGAATCCGGGAAGGCTTCCAGCGCCGGAAGAACGGTGACCTTCACGCCCGCATCCTTCATCGCCTGGATATAGGCGTCGTGCTCGGCCTTCACGCCCTCATAGGTCGGATTGCCACGGTCGTCGGCACGCAGGCCATTGACGACGGTGGTCGACGGCGTGCGGACGATGATGTTGTTGAAAGAGTAGACGGGGCGTGCTTGCGACATTTGTAGGACCTTTGGCTTGGATGAGGTGCTTCTATCGATCGGATGTGGCGGCGTAAAGCTTTTGCGTACCGGCTGGTTCTCTGCGCGACAAATGCACGCCGGCGAGCATGCAGCGCACAGAGCCGCCGGCAAGCTCGATGGTCGGCACGTCGAAGGCGAGCACGCGGGCGGAAGTTTCAAGCGCCTTGATCTGATCCGGGCGGAGCGATGCAAGCGCCCGCGCCGACATCACGACGACACGTCCATCGGCGCCGTCGAGTTCGATGGCGTTGCCGGCAAAGTTCTCGATCTGATCGATCGTGAGATCGATGACCTGCCGGCCGGTTTCTTCCAGCCGCGCGCAAATCTCCTGCCGCCGTGCGGCGTCGGGGATCATGCTGGTGCCGATCAGCGCAAAATCCGTCCCGATGCACATCAGCACATTGGTGTGATAGATCGAGTTGCCATGGCGATCGACCGCGCCAAAAACCATCGGCTCGAAATTGAAGTGGGTGCAGAAGCGCTCCAGCGCCACCTCGTTGGTGCGGTTCGATCGCGCCGCGTAAGCGACGCGACCGATATGGTCGAGCACCATGGCGCCGGTGCCTTCAAGGTAGACGCCGTCCTTTTCCAGGCCGGAATAGTCGATCACGTCCTGGACGCGGTACTCGTTCTTGAGCATCTCGATGACGTCGGAACGGCGCTCGCTCTGACGGCTTTCCGAATACATCGGATAGATCGCCACATGTCCGCCGGAATGGGTGGAGAACCAGTTGTTGGGAAACACCGAATCCGGACGCGTCACCGTCTCGTCCTCGAACAGGTGGACCGCAACACCGGCAGCCGCCAGACCGTCGGCCATGCGCGTCACTTCGTCGAAGGCGGCCGTTGCAATCGCCGAGGGCTGGCGCGCCTCGTCGGTCGACTGAAAGGCATTGTCCTTGGCCGTCATCGGGTTCGGGCCGAAATGGTGCGGACGGATCATCACGACGCCCTTGGGCGCCTGTACGGACAGTCTCTTCATCTCAGGCAACGCTCCGCTCGGCAACGACGACCGGCTGCCTGAACAGACCGTAGAGGTCGCGCGGATGCTCCGGCTGCGTCGTCAGGTCGAGTTCGGTGTAGAACGCCGTGCCCTGGATCCTGTCGCGAAGGAAGCGCAGCGCCGAAAAGTCTTCGGTGGCAAAGCCGACGGAATCGAAGATGGTGATCTGGGAGCTCGAGCGGCGCCCTTCCGCCTCGCCGGCAATCACCCGCCAGAGCTCGATGACCGGAAAGTCCGGCGCCATCTGCTGGATTTCGCCTTCGATCCGGGTCTGCTCCGGATATTCGACAAAAACGTCGGCGCGACGCAGGATGTCGCCCTGCAGTTCGGTCTTGCCGGGGCAGTCGCCGCCAACGGCATTAATGTGCACGCCGGCGCCGACCATGTTGTCGGAAAGGATCGTCGCGTTGCGTTTGTCGGCCGTCACCGTCGTGATGATATCGGCTCCGGCGACAGCCTCTTCGGCCGTTTTGGCGACGACGATGTCGAAATCCATATCGGCGAGGTTCTTCTGGAACTTGTCCGCCGCTTCGATGTCGATGTCGAAAACCTGCAGACGCTTGATGCCGAGCAATGCTCGGAACGCCAGCGCCTGGAATTCAGATTGCGCTCCAAGACCGATGATCGCCATCGAGCGGGCATCGGGGCGAGCGAGGTATTTTGCCGCCAGCGCCGAGGTCGCGGCGGTGCGCAGACCGGTCATGATCGTCATCTCGGAGACGAGACAGGGATAACCCGTGCTGACATCCGAGAGAACACCGAAGGCGGTCACCGTCTGAAGTCCGACATTCGGGTTCTTCGGGTGGCCGTTGACGTATTTGAAGCCGTAATGCTCGCCGTCGGACGTCGGCATCAGTTCGATGACGCCCGTCTTCGAGTGGCTCGCAAGCCGCGGGGTTTTCTCAAAAGCGTTCCACCTGCGGAAATCGTCTTCGATATATTCCGCAAGACCCAACAGGAACGTTTCAATGCCGATCGATTTGACCAGCTCGATTACGTTGCCGACACCGACATACTGAACCACGATTCCAACTCCATCGGGAAATTCGATGAGGTCAGCCTAGGCATGCAAGAAGCGAGTTGAAATTTTAAACTTGCGTAATATTTGAAGAAAGATTGCGCAATTTGCACAATTGCGCTATACGTTTTTCATGCATATCTTCGATGATCTTGACCATCAGCTTATCTCGCTCCTGCGAGAAGACGGCCGAGCGCCCTACTCCAAGGTCGCCTCGGTTCTCGGCATATCGCGGGCAACGGTGCAGACGCGCATCGACCGCCTGCTCGAGACCGGTGCGGTGCTGGGTTTCACGCTGCGCGTGCGCCAGGATTACGACCAGCGCGCCATCCGTGCGATCATGATGATCGAGGTCAGCGGGCGCACAACCACCAAGGTCATCAAGTTCCTTCGCGGCCTGCCCGAACTCTATGCTCTCCACACCACCAACGGCGCCTGGGACATGGTGGCCGAAATCCGCGCCAACAGCCTCAGCGACTTCGACCGCATCCTGCGCGAAGTCCGTGACGTCGAAGGCGTGCTCAACAGCGAGACGAGCATTCTTCTCAGCACCATCTGACAGGGGCGCATCGCCGCGCCCCGCAAACACAGGCATGACCGTGAGCCATATTCCCCAGATCGATTACGACACCGCTTCCGACGTTATCCGCGCCGCCCATGACGAGGAGGTCCGCGTCCGTGGCCGCATGACCAATATGAAGCGCACGCTGCTGCATTCGCCGACCGCGCACCGGATCTATGCGGAGTGGTTCACGCTCAGGGAGGAGTTGCGGCCGGCGCTCGACGATCGGGCAGTCTGGCTGCTCTCGCATGCGATCTCCGAGGCGATGAAATCGCCGATCGCAATGGGTTTCTTCCGCCGCGCCTTCGCCAATTCCGGCGTGGACTTTCATTCGCTCGTGCCGACCGCTGACGAACAGCGGCTGATCGATTTCGGCCGGGCGATCGTCGCCAATTCCAATGCGGTGCCCGCCGAGATCTGGGCTGGGTTGAAAGCACGCTATGACAATGCGGCGCTCGTCAACCTCGTGGCGTTTGCGGGGATCATGGTTGCAACCGCATTGTTCAACAATGTCGTCGAAGTCGAATTCGACGGGGAATTGGCGCCGTTCATGGACTGAGTGAGCAATGGCCCGAGATAACCGGGCCACTGTTGGCAAGAGCATCAATCGGCGTAGCGGGTGGTGAATTCCGGGTTGCCGCGCAGGGTGTTGCTGACGGTGCAGATTTCGTTTTCGGCCGCCTCGGCAATCGCATGCCGGGTCGCTTCGTCAAAATCGCCCTTGATATCAAAGACGATCTCGAATTTCGCGATGCGTGACGGTTCGTCATGCGCCTTCTCGCCCGTCACCTTGGCGCTGACTTCGGTCAGCCGGTCCAGGACGCCAAAGCGGCTGGCGGCAATGCGGGCACTCAACACCAGGCAACTGGCAAGCGAGGCATAGAGCAGGTCGAGCGGTCCGTAGCCCGGCTGCGACGGCCCCGTCACGATATCCAGTTCACCACCGGTTACCGACGTCACATGCGGGAACCCGGTTTTGCCCACGACGGCTGTGGCGCCTGTTTCTCGCGTCCTTACCTTCACGTCTGCCATTTTATTCGCCTTCTCCAAAATTCACGAAATCGGGCTCAACTATTACGCAGAAATCCCAATCCGGTCGTCATGCCGCGGGCCACACGTGGCCCACGGCTCTGATATGTCCGTGCTCAATCGCTGGCGCAAGTGAGCGCGCGCAGGAATCAGTTCTTCTTGACGAGGCGATAGAAGACGAAGTCGGACGTGGCGCCGTTGACGTAGCCTTCGACCCTGTCCTTCATCGCGACCTGGGTCGCGGCCTGGAACATGATCACGATCGGCGACTTTTCCTGCACCTTGCCCTGCAGGTTGACATAGAGCGCCGAACGCTTGGCCGGATCGGCTTCCTTCAACGCGGCCTTCGTTGCTTCATTGAGCTCGGCCGGAACTGCCCAGCCGTTACGCCACGTGGTCGTCGACTGGTACTTGTCGTCCGCATTGTCTTCGTTATAGGCGAAGGCCTTGGCGTTCGAATGCGGGTCCATGAAGTCCGGGCCCCAATAGAGCAGCATGGCTTCATGCGTGCGGGCACGGTACTTGGTGATGACCTGGCTGCCGGTGCCCGGGATGATGTCGAACGTGATGCCGGCTTCGGCGAAGGAAGCCTGCAGCGACTGCGCCATGTCGGTGAACGGCGTCGAGTTGATAACGTCGAGCGTCACCTTGATCGGCGTCTGGATGCCCGCGTCTGCGAGGATCTTCTTCGCCTTTTCGACGTCGTAGGTGTAGGGGGTTTCGTCGAGCGAGCCGGGGAAGCCCTTCGGCCAGAAGGCCTGGTGGACGTCCATCTGCCCCTTGAGGAAACTATCGGTCATGCCCTTGTAATCGACGAGGTACCGGGCAGCTTCCCAGACGGCTTCCGGCTGCAGCGCTGCGGCCTTCTGGTTGAACGACAGGAAGTGGACGGCCGCCTGCGGATAGGATTCGACCTTCATGCCGCCCTTGGAGCCGAGGCCCGCGACCTGGTCCGGCGTCAGGTTCTTCGCCATGTCGACGTCGCCGGTTTCAAGCATCAACTGCTGCGTTGCGGCTTCCGCGACGTGGCGGATGATCACGCCCTTGATCGCCGGAGCGCCACCGAAATAGTTCGGGTTGCTCTGCAGGTTCAAGAGTTCGCCGGCGCGGAAGGCCTTCAGCACGAACGGGCCTGAGCCGGCCGAGTTCGCCTTGAGCCAGGCATTGCCATAGTCGCCATCGGCTTCGTTCGCCTTGACGGCTTCCGCATCGACGACCGAGGCCGGACGTGCGGCCAGAACGTTGAGAACGAAGGCCGACGAGAAGTCGCCTTCATATTTGATCGTGACCTTGTTGCCGTCGGCGGTCACCATCTTGTCGATGTTTTCAGGGGTCCAGCCGAGCTGTGTCAGGATGAAGGCAGGCGCCTTGTTGAGCACGACGACGCGCTTGAAGGAATAGGCCACATCTTCGCCGCGCAGCGGGTTGCCGGAAGAGAAGGTCACACCATCACGCAGGGTGAAGGTGATGGTCTTTGCAGCATCGTCAGCGGTCCATTCGCTGGCAAGTCCCGGTGCAAGCTTCAGAACGTCAGGCGCATCATATTGCACCAGACGATCATAGGTCTGCGTCACATATTCGCCGGACGAAAACTCGTAGGCTTCGGCCGGATCGATGCTGACGATATCGTCGATGTTCTGGGCAACGACCAGCACTTCGGCCGGGGTCTCCGCCAGGGCTGCCGGCGCCACGCTCAGCATAAGGGACGCCGCGAAAACCGCGGCCTTGAACATTCTCATCATCGCTCTCCTATTTTCGATGAGGTTTGGTTTTTGTTGTCGTCGCCGGCTTGGATGCCGCCTGGGGCATGCCGGTCTCGCTGGGCAAGGGTGCGCGGGACCGGAACAACGGCAAGGTGCCGGTCCAGATCAGCCGGACGGGCGCATCCGTCCTGTTCCACCAGTAGTGTGGCTGGATGCCCCGAAAGTGCAGGCCGTCGCCGTGAGTAAGCGTGGTCTCGTCATCATCGAGACCGAACAGGATTTCGCCCTCCAGCAGATAGACCAGTTCCTCGCCCTCATGGCTGAACACCTCCGAACGGTGTCCGGCGGGGATGGTGATGACGAAGCTGGACAGCTGGTTTCCAGCGAAATCCGCACCGATCCGCTCATAGGACACGGGCGACCCGCCGACGGAAAAGACCATACGCTCGCCGGCCCGCGACAGACCGGTGTCGATCGCCGGCGCCAGGATGAAGTGGTTGAGTTCGGCGTTCAGCCCCTGGGCGATCTGCGCGAGCGTGCCGAGCGAGGGCATGGCGAGGTCACGTTCGATCTGGCTGAGATAGCCGACCGAGACGCAGGCGGCATCGCTCAGCGCCTGCAGCGTCATATGCATCTGCCGTCGCCGTGCGCGCACCAGCGCGCCGATCCGCGGCTGCCCAGCAGCTGTGGTTTTGCCGGACGCTGCCTCTGCATCCTCAGATGGCACGGTCACGATGGATTCTCCTCACCAGTAAAATTTTTTTGATTTAAGCAAACTTATTTATATACTCCAAGCGAATTCTTGCGCTATCGACAGCCGCGAAGCCAAGCGAACGAGGGATGGAATCGCCACGTGGCAAATAACAACACGACGACAGCGCCCGCGCCGACGCGCCGCGCCGGGGCGCAAAGCCCGGGCAGACGGCGCCTTTTTTCGCTCCTGGGTTTTCTCGTCACGCTTGGCGTGACCTTCATCGGGCTGCTCGCAATCACCTTCTTCATCGGGCGTATCGTGCCGATCGATCCGGTGCTCGCCGTCGTCGGCGACCGCGCCCCCGTTGCCGTCTATGAGCGTGTCCGCGAGGAGATGGGGCTTGATCGGCCGCTGGCGGCGCAGTTCGTCAGCTATGTCGGCGATGTGGTCACCGGCAACTTCGGCACTGCGGTTTCGACAGGAAAACCCGTGATCGAGGATCTCGCCCGAGTCTTTCCAGCCACCCTGGAGATGGCAACGCTCGGCATCATCCTCGGCGTGCTGATCGGCGTGCCGCTCGGTGTTATCGCCGCAAGCCGCCGCGGCTCCTGGCTCGATCAGGGCATCCGCGTCGTCGGTCTGCTCGGCTATTCAGTGCCTGCCTTCTGGCTCGGGCTCGTTGGGCTGGCAGTCTTCTATGCGAAGCTGAAATGGGTCGGCGGCCCCGGCCGGGTCGACATCTTCTATGACGGCGTCGTCACCCCGATCACCGGCCTTATCCTCGTCGACAGCATCATTGCCGGCGACTGGGAGATCTTCCGCAACGCGGTCTGGCACCTCATCCTGCCGGCGTCCTGCCTCGGATTCTTCTCACTGGCCTATATCGCCCGCATGACGCGATCTTTCATGCTGGACCAGTTGAGCCAGGAATATGTGACCACGGCACGGGTCAAGGGCGTGCCGGAACGGCTCGTCATCTGGCGCCATGCCTTCCGCCCAATCCGCGTGCCGCTGATCACTGTTATCGGCCTTTCCTATGCCGGCCTGCTCGAAGGCTCCGTGATGATCGAGACGATCTTTTCCTGGCCGGGCATCGGCAACTACCTGACTGTCGCCTTGCTCAACGCCGACATGGCCGCCGTTCTCGGCTCGACCCTGGTGATCGGCGCGGTCTTCATCGGCATCAACAAGATATCGGACGTGCTCTATCGCGTGCTCGATCCGCGTGCGCGCTAGGGAGAAGCGGACATGACAACACTTCGCGACTGGCTGATCGACGACAGCCCCGCCTCGCCGATGCAAGCGCGCCTCGGCAGATTCTACCGCATCTTCGGCGCGCTGATGCACAATCCGCTCGCCGTGGTCGGCGCGATCATCATTCTGGTGCTCGTTTTGACCGCGCTGTTCGCGCCCTGGATCGCGACGCACGATCCGCTGCGCCAGGCGCTCGGCGAGCGGCTGCTGCCGCCGAGTGCCGCTCATTGGATGGGAACCGACGAACTCGGTCGGGACATCTGGTCGCGCGTCGTCTACGGCGCACGCATCACGCTTGCGATCGTGACGCTGGTCGCGGTGCTTGCAGCACCTGCCGGCCTGGTGATCGGCGTTGCCGCCGGCTATTTCGGCGGATGGGTCGATCGCATCCTGATGGGCATCACCGACATTTTCCTGTCGCTGCCCAAGCTGATCCTGGCGCTTGCCTTCGTCGCGGCCCTCGGCCCAGGTATTGAAAACGCGATCATCGCCATCGCCATTACCTCCTGGCCTGGCTATGCCCGCGTTGCCCGCGCCGAAACGCTGACCTTCAAGAACTCCGAATTCATCTCGGCCGTGCGTCTGCTCGGGGCATCGAGCCTGCGGGTCAACCTCGGTCACGTTCTGCCGCTCTGCACCTCGTCGATGATCGTGCGCGTCACGCTCGATATGGCAGGCATCATCCTGACCGCAGCCGGCCTTGGTTTCATCGGGCTTGGCGCCCAGCCGCCGCTTCCCGAATGGGGCGCGATGATCTCGCGCGGCCGCTCCTTCATTCTCGACCAATGGTGGGTGGCGACCATGCCCGGCTTTGCGATCATTCTCGTCAGCCTCGGCTTCTGCTTCCTCGGCGACGGCCTGCGCGACGTGCTCGATCCGAAGAGCGGGGAGCAACGCTGATGAACCCGCTTCTCGAAATCGAAAACCTGCGCGTCACCTTCCCGACGCCGCGCGGCGACCTTGAGGTCGTACGGGGCCTCTCCTTCACGCTCGGCCGCGAACGCCTCGGCATCGTCGGCGAAAGCGGTTCGGGAAAATCGATGACCGGCCGCTCGATCCTCAAGCTGGTGCGTGCACCCGGCCGGGTGACGGCAGACAGACTGGCCTTCGACGGCATCGACCTGCTGACGCGCTCCGAACGGCAGATGCGCGCCATCCGCGGCGCACGCATCTCGATGGTGATGCAGGATCCAAAATTCTCGTTGAACCCGGTGATGACGATCGGCGAACAGATCGCCGAAGCACTGCTGACGCATCAGCGTCTGCCGCGCCGCGAGGTGAGCAACCGCGTTCACACCATGCTGGAATCGGTCCGGATCGCCGATCCCGAGCGCGTTGCCAAGCTTTACCCACATGAAGTTTCTGGTGGCATGGGCCAGCGCGTGATGATCGCGATGATGCTGATCCCGGAACCCGATCTGCTGATCGCAGACGAACCGACTTCGGCGCTCGACGTCTCGGTGCAGGCCCAGGTGCTCGACATCATCGATGAGCTGGTCAAGCGCAAGGGCATGGGCCTGATCTTCATCAGCCACGACCTCAACCTTGTTTCGAGCTACTGCGACCGCATCCTGGTAATGAACACCGGCGAGGTGGTGGAAGAGTGCAAGGCGGGCGAGTTGATGAACGCCAAGCATCCCTATACTCGCGGCCTGATCGCCTCGATCCCGCGCCTCGACGAAACCCGGAACGAGCTTCCCGTGCTCGACCGCAGCGCATGGGCAAAGAAATGACGGCGCTTTCTCTGAAGAACCTCGATATCTTCTACGGCGACGCGCACATCACGCACGACGTCAATCTCGAGATTGCCGATGGCGAGAGCTTTGCGCTTGTCGGTGAAAGCGGTTCCGGCAAGTCGACGGTGCTGAAGGCGATCGCCGGCCTGGCTCCCGAGTGGACCGGCGAGATCGACGTCTTCGGCAAGCGGCGTAGCCACGGCATCGACCGGGCCTTCTCCCGTCAATGCCAGATGGTGTTCCAGGACCCCTACGGCTCGCTGCATCCGCGCAAGACGGTCGACGCCACGCTCGGCGAAGCGTTGACCATCCACGGCATCGGCGATCGCAGCGCCCGCATCGAAGAGGTGATGTCCTCCGTCGGCCTCGACCGGAAATTCCGCTTCCGCTTTCCGCACCAGCTCTCCGGCGGCCAGCGTCAGCGTGTCGCCATCGCAAGGGCTCTGATGCTGAAGCCGAAGGTGCTCTTGCTCGACGAGCCCACCTCGGCGCTCGATGTGTCGGTGCAGGCCGAAATCCTCAACCTGCTCAATCGGTTGCGGCAGGAGCAGAATCTTACCTTCCTGATGGTCACCCACAACCTGCCGGTCGTTTCCTTCCTCTGCGACCGGCTGGCCGTCATGCGGCAGGGCCGCATCGTCGAGGTGGCCGATGTCGCCGACCTCAAGCGTGGCGACCTCAAGGACCCCTATTCGCGCGAACTGATGCACATCAGCGCCGCGCACGCGAGCTAAACAACCTCCCAAGGACATATGATGAACAGTGAACAGATCGCTGCCGCGTTGGCTGAATTCGACGCGGCGATTGCCAGGAATATCGACGCGGACGCCGTATGGGGCGCGCTTCAGACGCTTTGCCGCCAGGTGATCGGCGCCAAACTCTTCACGATCATGACCGTCGACATGGTCAACGAAGTTGCCCGTCGCGCCTATACCTCGCACCCCGAGGAATACCCGACCTCCGGCACCAAGCCGATCCGCTACGACAGCTGGTTCGACATCGTGCACAAGGCGCATGAAACCTTCGTCGCCAATACGATTGCCGACATCTCCAAGGTGTTCGGCGACCACGAGACGATCTGGGCGCTCGGCTGCGGATCGGTCATCAACATCCCCGTCGTCGTCGGTGGCGAACTGCTCGGGACTGTGAACTGCCTCGACGTCGAACATCACTACACGCCCGAGCGCGTTGCCTTGTCCAAGCATCTTGAAATGCCGGCCAAGCTGGCCTTCCTTGCCGCCGCACGCTCGGCCAAGAATTGATCCATCAAGGCCGAGGGCTTTGATTGCCCTCGGCCGCTGCCGCGCTGGATGAGCGGACATAGGTGGCGCCGAGCGAGCGCTTCTGAAGCCAGTCGCCCCAGGTCAAACCAATCTTCTACCGTTGAGCCTTCGCCCCTTCGCCAGGCGCAAAAGCCTGCATTTTTTGAACAGCGCTTGCCGGCGCCGACCGTTGCCTACGGCTGGATGATCGAGGAGCCGCAAGCAACGTGGCTCGTGATCAGGGCTCCACTTCCAGTTCAAGCAGCGCTTCGATTTCAGCAAGCGTCGGCATGGCAGGTGCCGTGCCGCGACGGGTAACCGAGATCCCGGCCGTCGCGCAACCGAAACGCGCCGCGTCGACCGGGGCCAATCCTCGCGCCAATGCCGCCGAGAACCCACCGACGAAGGCATCGCCCGCACCGGTCGTGTCGATCACGGGGCCGCTTGCCATCGCCGGGACGAAAACGGATTGGCTCTCGTTGTGAAGGAGAACACCCCGTTCGCCGAGGGTGATCAGCGCCGTTCTGGCGCCCTTCTTCAGGAGCGCGTCACCCGCCCGCCGCGCGTCATCGGCCGTGGCAAGTGCAAATCCGACCAGCGCTGCCGCCTCCGTCTCGTTCGGCACGATGTAATCGCAGAGCGGGTAAATCGTATCCGGGAAGGGTTCCGCCGGCGCCGGATTGAAGACGGTGACCACGCCTGCCGAATGTGCGATTTCCAGCGCTCGCTGGGCGGCGGCCGGCGGCTGCTCGAGTTGCGTGACGAAGATGCGCGATCCTTCGATCGTTTCCCGCGCCGCCTCGACATCGTCGATGCCGATCGAGCCGGCCGCACCGGGATAGACGATGATCGCGTTCTCGCCATTCTGGTCGTTGACATAGATGAAGGCTGCCCCGGTCGGCAGGTCGTCCATCTGGACGATCTTCGGTGTCACGCCGGCCTCGGCATAGGTGCGAAGCGCCATGTCGCCGAAGGTATCGCGTCCGATTTTCGAGATGAAGGAGACCTGACTGCCGGCGCGTGCCGCCGCAACCGCCTGGTTCGACCCCTTGCCGCCCGGCCCGACGGAGAAGCCGCTCCCGGTAATCGTTTCGCCGACAGCCGGCATGCGCCGCGCCAGATAGGCCGTATCGGCCACGAAGATCCCGAGGATCGAAACACCAACCTTCATTCCTGCCTCCCCTGGTCACACCGCTGCGAAGGACGACGCGAAGATCCCAGATAAATTTCTACGACTTCAAGATGTTATGACGGTCAGCTCAAGCGGCCGATGCACAGGCTGACGTTTGGTCAGCTAGGCCGTTTCGGGCGGAATGACGCCCTTGGTCAAGACGAAGCAGCCATAAAAGCGCGTCTCGCCGGTGGTAATGACGCAATAGGCCTTCTTGGCTTCCTCATAAAAGGCGAAGCGTTCGATGCCGTACATCGGGGCAGGCTTGCCCTCGGCGCGATCGATTTCGGCTTGGACCTCCTGTTGGACACCAGGAATTTCCGTCGGCGCCCCCATGATCTCCATGCGCCCGACTGACGGCTGCAACGGCGTGTCGAGCGGCAGGACGGACAGGACCGCCTTCACGGCACGGGCAGCAGATACATTGTCGATCCGCAAGAGCCTGCCGAGCGTGGTCTGTCTGGCGATCGCATCGGATGGGAAATTGGTGTCAGAAATGACCAGCGTATCACCGTGCCCCATGGAACGAAGCGCGTGCAATACATCGGCATTGAGCGCCGGGTCGAGATTTTTCAGCATAAACAACCCTCCTCCAGACGCCCGCTCGCAGGCTTGCGAGTGGCGTGAAACTGTGTGACGTCGTGTTGGCGCCACGCTCTCCCAAATTTCCCCTCGCAACGTTGCAGTCGCTGCATTCTCGGGTCGGCTCTCCCCGCGCCCCGAGATGGGGATCCCTTACTCGCCGTAAGGGATCCAGATGTTTTTGACGTCGGTGGCACGGCGCAGATAGGCTTGCCCCTCTGCCGCCGAGCGATCGAACCAATCGGTCGCCTTACCATAGTCGACGAAGGTCCGCTTCAGGTTGCCAGCCGAGAGCTTTTCGACCACTGTCGAAAGCTCCTGCGTGCCGAAGGCCCAGAGCGCGTCGACGTCGTTGTGGCTTGCCAGCGCTTTTGCCAGTTCCATCGCCGAGCCCGTGACGATGTTGACGACCCCGGCTGGAACGTCCGATGTCTCGAGGATCGAATAGAAGTCCGTCGCTGCCAACGGGTGCTGTTCGCTTGGAACGGCGACCACGCGGTTGCCGGTGGCGATCAATGGCGCCACGAGGCTGATGAAGCCGAGCAGTGGCGCCTCCGTCGGGCAGACGACCCCGACGACACCGATCGCTTCGGGCATGGCGAGAGCCACACCGCGCAGTGGCGGCTGATGAACCACGCCTTCGTACTTGTCGGCCCAGGCGCCATAGGTGAAGAGCCGCGCGATCGACGCCTCGACCTCCGCCTTCGCGTTAGCTGCCGATGCGCCGGTCATCGCGACGATACGGTCTGCGAATTCATCGGCCCGGCCGCTCAGGTTTTCGGCGATGTAATAGAGGATCTGCGCACGGTTATGCGACGTCGCCGACGCCCAGCCGGAAGCGGCGTGCGCGGCAACCACGGCGTTGCGGATATCCTTGCGGTTACCTTCGCCGACCTCGCCGATCACCTTGCCCTTCGGCGAGATTACGGCATGCGAATAGTTGCCATCCGGACGCGCCTGCTTGCCACCGATGAAAAGCTTGGTCGTTCGGTCGAGCGACGGCAGCGAGAAATCGCCTGACGCCTGCTTCAACACCGGCTCTGCTGGTGCTGCGCGCAGCTTGCGACCCACCCAGGCCTTGGGCTTCAGATATTCGTAGCAGCCTTCGCGGCCGCCCTCGCGGCCGAAACCGGATTCACGCTTGCCGCCGAAACCAGCCGCAGCATCGAAAAGATTGGTGGCATTGACCCAGACGACGCCGGCCGCAAGCTTGGCTGCCACGTGCAGCGCCAGGCCGATCGTTTCGCTCCACACGCTTGCGGCCAGGCCGTAGCGCGAATGGTTGGCGAGCTGGATTGCCTCTTCCGGCGTGCGGAACGTCATCGACACGGCAACAGGGCCGAAGATTTCCTCGGTCGCGACGATCGATGTCGGCTGGACGTTGGTGAGCAAGGTCGGCGGGTAGAAGCTGCCGCCCTTCGGCAGCTCGATCTTCGGCTGGTGAAGCTTGGCGCCTTCGGCGACACCCTTGGCGACCAGGCTCTCGATGCGCTGCAGTTGCACCGGCGCGACGATCGCCGCCATGTCGATTGCCTTGTCGAGCGGCTGGCCGACACGCAGGGTTTGCATGCGCCGTGTCAGGCGCTCATAGAAGAGCGGCGCGACACCTTCCTGCACCAGAAGCCGCGAACCGGCGCAGCAGACCTGTCCCTGGTTGAACCAGATCGCGTCCACCACACCCTCGACCGCGCCGTCGATATCGGCATCATCGAAGACGATGAACGGCGACTTGCCGCCGAGCTCGAGCGTCAGCGATTTGCCGGTGCCCGCGGTCTTTTCCCGGATCAGGCGACCGACTTCCGTCGAGCCGGTGAAGGCGATCTTGTCGATATCCGTATGCTCGACGATCAGCGCGCCGGTTTCGCCCTCGCCGGTCACGACGTTCAGCACGCCCGCCGGCAGTCCGGCGGCGGAGGCAAGTTCGGCAAACAGCAACGCCGTCAGCGGCGTGAACTCGGCCGGCTTGAGGATGACCGTGTTGCCCAGCGCCAAGGCCGGCGCCACCTTCCAGGCGAGCATCAGGAACGGAAAATTCCAGGGAATGACCTGGCCGACGACGCCAACCGGGACCTGATCGGCAAACTCGGTTTCCTGCAGCTGCGCCCAGCCGGCATGATGGTAGAAGTGGCGCGCCGCCAGCGGGATGTCGATATCGCGTGTCTCGCGGATCGGCTTGCCATTGTCGATCGCTTCGACGACCGCGATCAGGCGCGCATGGCGTTGGATCATGCGGGCAAGGGCATAGAGGTGGCGGGCACGGGCATGGCCCGGCAGCTTGGCCCAGGACCCTTGCGCCTTTCGTGCGGCGACGACCGCATCATCCACGTCCTTCGCGCCGCCGAGTGCGACCTTCGCCAGGAGCGCACCGGTTGCGGGCTCAAAGGTCTCGAAGGTCTTGCCGGAGGACGACGCAACAAAAGCGCCGTTGATGAAGTGGCCGAACTCGCCCTTGTGGCGCGCCAGCCACTGGCGGGCCTCGGCATCGGCTTCCGGCGCGGGACCATAGGACATTTCGTCAAAATACCTTGCGACTGTCATCGGGATCATCCAATCGGGTGTCGGTTGAGGGCCGAGTAGGCGCCGGTCACGTGATGCTCCAGCTGGCGCTCGATATCGCCGAGCAGGCTCGATGCGCCGATGCGGAAAAGATCCGGCTCCAGCCACTCGCGACCGAGTTCGTCCTTCATCAGGAACTGGTAGTTGAGGATATCCTTGGCGGCGGAAATGCCGCCGGCCGGCTTGTAGCCAACCTTGATGCCCGTGCGCTCCTGATAGGCGCGGATCATGCGCAGCATGACCAGCGTCACCAGCAGGGTGGCGTTGACGCCTTCCTTGCCGGTAGAAGTCTTGATGAAATCGGCTCCCGCCATCATGCAGACGAGCGAGGCGCGGGCAACGTTGCGCAGCGTCTTCAGGTCGCCGGTTGCCAGGATCGCCTTGACATGGGCATCACCGCAGGCGGCGCGGAAATCGCGCATCTCGTCATAGAGCGCCTGCCAATTGCCGGTCAGCACATGTTCACGGGTGATGACGATATCGATTTCCCTGGCGCCGTCGGCAACCGAAGCCTCGATTTCGCGCAGCTTGACGTCGTGCGGAATGAGACCGGCAGGAAAGCCGGTGGATACGGCAGCGACCGGAATGCCCGAGCCTTCAAGCGCTTCGACAGCGGTCGAAACGAAACGGTGATAGACACAGATGGCACCGGTGGTGATACCGCGATTGCCCATGCCAAGCGCATCGAGAATGTCCTGGCGCACCGGCTGGCGCGCCTTGGCGCAAAGCCGCTTGACGCGTTCCGTCGTGTCGTCGCCGTTCAGCGTCGTCAGGTCGATACAGGTCACGGCCTTCAGAAGCCAGGCGGCCTGCGCGTCCTTCTTCACCGTCCGGCGACCAGGCAGCGTCGAGACGCGCCGTTCGGCAGCCGACAGATTGACACGCTGGTCGACGACCCAGCCGAGATCGAGCTCCGTGCCGTCGTTGCGCGGCCAGTTGTGGCCCGAGGCCACCGGTGCCACGGCTTTCGTGGTCACATTCTTCACAGCAAGGTCTTCCAAGCGATTGCTCCTCGAACTCCCTGACATCGCGGCACGATAGCACGGGACAAATCCGTGTCGGTGGCGATTCTCATTTTGTTATTTTTCTATCTATTTTTTGTTAGCATTCCACCAAAGGCAGGCAGTGTCAAGCGACGCTGACACCTTTCGATAAACCCTGGGATGCTTGGCAGAGGAGTCAGATCGCTGGAACGAGCGTGTCGCCGTCCTCGGTGATCACCGAGCGGAAGACGTTCATCGGCGCAAAGAAGGCCGGCTTCAGCTTGCCGATCTTGCTTAGGTCGACCACGAGGTAGTTTTCGCGTGCAAGCGAGATCACCTTCTGCTTCACCGCCACCTCGTGAAAATGCACGCAGGTTGCGCCGCGCCCAGGGTCCACGCCAGCGGCGGAGAGAAAGGCAACATTGATCCCAAGTGAATCGAGCGTTTCAAGCCCCGAATTCCCAGAGAACGACGCCGACGCGGGATGATAGACACCGCCGAGCATGACAATGCGGACGTTTGGCTTTCGCGTCAGCCTGTCAGCGACATTGAGCGAGTAACACACTGCAGTAATTGAATAATTGTCCGGAATGAGATCGACCAGATATTCTAGCGTCGTGCCGCAATCGATAAAGATCGTTTCGTCCGGGCGGATATGCTGCGCTGCATGGACACAGGCCTCGCGCTTGGCCGCCGCATGACTATCGGCCTCACGCGCCAGTTCATAGGGCATGTCGCCGTCGATTTCGCCGGCAGGTACGATGTGGCCACCGAGGAAGGTGAATTGCCCCGGATTATCGGCGACGTCCCGCCGGATGGTCATCTCGGAAACCCCGAGCAAGGCTGCGGCATCGCGCAGATGAAGAACGCGACGGCCGGAGAGCGCGTCGGCGAGCTGAATGATGCGGGCTGTCTTGCGGCTGGCCATGATCGTTCCGTCTGCATGGTCGTTCGAGCCAACGCATCACAGCGGAGATGGCTGAACATTGTTTGTGACAAATATCACAAAAAGGCGATGAACAGCAAGCAGCTTCACAAGCTCGGCAAGACGGGAGACGGCGGCTGCAACGAATGCCTCCGCCGTCCATTGCTCTCGCTAGCCACCGATCGGCGCAGTGCGTGCCGTCAACCAGGCCGATGTCTCGGGATCGAGCAAGCCTTCCATCGTCTTGGCAACCCGCCGGTGATAGGCGTCGATCCACTGCTTCTCGGTTTCGCTCAGCAGCTTGATATCGGCGAGCCTGAGATCGATCGGCACCAATGTCAGGCTGCGGAAGCTCATGAAGCCGTCGCCGTCGTCGATCACTTCCACCTGGTTCTCGATACGGATGCCGTATTCCCCAGCCTTGTAATAACCGGGCTCGATGGTTGTCACCATGCCCGGGCGCAGCTCGATCTCGTTGACGCGGCGGTCGAAGCGTTGCGGCTGCTCGTGCACCGACAGGAAATGGCCGACGCCGTGGCCGGTACCGTGATCGTAGTCTAGTCCCAAGTCCCAGAGCGGCCGCCGCGCGAAGGCGTCGAGATGGTGGCCGTAGGTCCCCTTCGGGAACTTGAGCGTCACCATGGAGATCAACCCCTTGAGGACTGCCGTGTAGGCGCGGCGGACCTCTTCGTTGACCGGCCCGATTGCCGTCGTGCGCGTCGCATCCGTCGTGCCGGTGAAGTATTGCCCACCGGAATCGAGCAGATAGACGCCACGCGAGGTGATCGGCGCATTGCTCTTGGTGCTCGCCGCGTAATGGCACATGGCGGCGTGACCGGCGGCGGCCGAGATCGATCGGAAGCTCGGCTCGACGAACGTCTCCTCCATCTGCCGGAAGGCGAGGATACGCTCCTCCGCCTCCAGTTCGGTCACGGGCCGTCCCTCCTGCTCCCGCTCGGCCGCATTGGCCTCAAGCCAGGCGAAGAACTTGATCCACGCGGCGCCGTCATGGCTGTGGCAATCGCGAAAGCCCTGGAGTTCGACCGGGTTCTTCAGCATCTTGGCAAGCGTGATCGGGCTGCGCAAAAGGCGGACGTTGCCGCCGGCCTCACGCGTCGCATGGGCGACTGCCGACGGGGCGAAGCCGGGATCGACGAGCGCTACCCGCCCGGCGGCGACCGTCCGGACGCGGTCGAGAAGCACATCCGGCGCGGCCATCGTCACGCCGTCGAGCTCGAAGTCCTGTAAATCGTTGGGCAGCTTGCGGTGGTCGACGAGCCATTCGACCCGACCGTCCCTGTCGGCGATCATGAAGGATTGCGGCATCGGGTTGAAGGCCACGTCACGGCCGCGGACGTTCAGGAACCAGGCGATGTTGTCGGGCTGCGCCTCGATCAGAACGTCGGCTCCGTACTCCGCCAGCATCTGACCGATGCGGCGCTTCTTGTCGGCGACGCTTTCGCCGGCATAGTCGCGCGATAGGGCAATGACATTGCCAAGCGGGCGTTCCGGCTGGTCCGACCAGATCGCATCGACGAGATCATCCGTCACGGCAACCCACTCGGCGCCGGCGGCGACAACGGATTGGCCGCAATCGACATCCCAGGTCGACGGCAGCAGCATCGAATTGAAGCCGACGCGTTCGCCCTTGCGCAGGTTCTTCCTCAGCCAGTCCTTCAAGGGTGCGTCGTAGAAATGCTCAATGGCAAAGACGTCGACGTCGATCTCTTGGCGAACCTGCACCTGATAGCGGCCGTCAACAAAGATTGCCGCGCGGTCGCGCATGACGATAGCTACGCCGGCAGATCCGGTGAAGCCGGTCACGAAGGCGAGCCTGTTGTCATGGGGCGCACAATATTCGCCCTGGTGTTCGTCGAACCGCGGGATGACGTAGCCGTCCAGCCCCTGCTCGTCGAGTTTGCGGCGCAGGGCCCCGATCCGGCCGGAGGCGTCCAGCCTGTCTTTCGATGTCATGTCGTCTTTCCCTGTTAGATATTGCTCTTCACGCACCACCGATCGCTTCTGCGAAGTGACAGGCGGTCATGCCGTTGCCGACTGGCCGGAGTGCCGGCTTTTCCCGACTGCAAAGCTCGGTGGCGTGCGGGCAGCGGACGTGGAAGGGGCAGCCCGGCGGAATGTCGAGCGGGCTCGGCAATTCGCCGGACAGGGCCGGCGCCCGGCGCCGCTCAGACGGATCGAGCGAAGGGGCCGCCGCCAGCAGGGCTTGCGAATACGGGTGCATCGGCTTGGAAAAGAGCGCCTCGGACGGGCCGATCTCGACGATGGCGCCAAGATAGATCACCGCCACGCGATGGGAGACATGGCGAACCAGCCTCAGGTCATGGGCAACAAACAGCACCGTCAGCCCAAGATTGTCCTGCAGCTCCAGCAGCAGATTGACGACCTGCGCCTGAACGGAAACGTCGAGCGCGGAAACCAGCTCATCGGCGACAAGGCAGGTCGGCTCCAGGGAAAGCGCCCGCGCGATGCCGATGCGCTGACGCTGTCCCCCGGAAAATTCGTGCGGATACTTGTCTGCGGCACCATCAGGCAGCCGCACCAGTTCAAGCAACTCGTCGATGCGGCGGTCGATGCCGGCGCCATCGCGCATGCGATGGACCGTGATCGCCTCCCGCAGGGTGTCGCGCACGGTCATGCGCGGATTGAGCGACGTGTAGGGATCCTGGAACATCATCTGGACGCGCTTGTTGTAGCCGCGTCGCCTGGCGCCCTTGAGACCGATGACGCTTTCACCTTCGAAGCGGATGTCCCCTGATGTCGGCCGATGCAGGCCGGCGATACAACGCGCGAGCGTCGACTTGCCGCAACCGGATTCGCCGACGATGCCGAGCGTTTCCGCCGGCATCACATCGAGATCGACGCCGTTCAACGCCGAGACGACCTGCCGCGGCCGGCCGGTAAGGGTGTCCGACAGAGAGCGACGCTTTTCAAACCGCATGAAAAGATCGCGAATGGAAAGCAGCGGCGTGGCCGCCTGATGCGTTGACTCAATCATTGCGCCGCCTCCCGCGCGCTGAAATGGGCGAGTGCTTCCTCGCGGTGATGGCAGGCGACCTGGCGCTGTCGTCCGGCAGCTTCCAGGCTCGGGCGAACATCGAGGCATTCCGGGCCGGCCACGGGACAGCGGGCCGTAAACGCACAGCCAGCCGGCAAGGCGTTCAATGCCGGCGGTGCACCGGGAATGGAATAAAGCGGCGTGCGCGGTGCGACGTCACGCGGAATGGAGCGCAAAAGCCCGAGCGAATAGGGATGCCGGGCGTCGCGAATGACGTCAGCCGTTGGTCCCGTTTCACACAGTCGCCCACCATACATCACCGCCACCCGATCGCAGGTCTCCGCCACGACGCCCATGTCATGGGTGACGAGGATCACGGCCATGCCGAGATCGCGGCTGAGCGCCTGAATGAGGCGCAGGATCTGGTCCTGAATGGTCACGTCGAGCGCCGTCGTCGGCTCGTCTGCCAAGAGCAGCTTCGGGTTGGAGGCAAGGGCGATGGCGATCATCACCCGTTGCCGCATGCCGCCGGAAAATTCGTGCGGATAGTCGCCGAGCCTATCGCGCGCCGCGGGAATGCCGACCATGTCGAGAAGCTCGATCGCGCGGGCTTTGCGCGCCTTCGCATCAAGTTCGGTATGGGCCGCAAGGTTCTCCGAGATCTGCAAGCCGACGGTCAGAAGCGGGTTGAGCGACGACATCGGCTCCTGAAAGATCATCGCGATCTCGCGCCCGCGCACCCGTCGCAAGGAGGCTTCATCAAGCGGCACCAGATCCCTGCCCTTCCAGAGAATTTCGCCGCTGACGCGGCCGCGCGGCCGCACGATGCCGAGGATCGAACGCAGGGTGATGCTCTTGCCCGAGCCGGATTCGCCGACAAGCCCCAGGATCTCGCCGGCCCTCACCTGAAACGAAACATCGTCGACGGCGACAAGGGGGCGCTCCGGTAGTCCGAACTCCGTGCGCAGGTGCCAGACTTCCAGAACCGTTTCTTTCTCAAGTTGGCTCATGTCAGCGCCCTTTCGGTCGAAGCAAATCGGCAAGAGCATCGCCGACAAGGCTGAAGCCGAGGCCGGTAAAGACGATGGCAATGCCCGGCATCAGGCTCATCCACCAGGCCGTCAGCAGGAAATTGCGGCCCTCGGCGATCAGCACGCCCCATTCGGCCGCTGGCGGCTGGGCGCCCAGGCCGAGATAGCCGAGCGATGAGCCGAGAAGAATGGCGAGCGCCATATCGGTCATCCAGTAGACGATAATCGGCGAGATCGCGTTCGGGAGCAGATGCCGGAAGATGATGCGCCGGTCGGAATAGCCGAGCACACGGCCGGCCGCGGCATAGTCGTTGGCCTTTTGCGCCATGATCTCGGCCTGGGTCAGACGGGCATAGTAGACCCAGTTCACGGCCGTGATCGCCACATACATGTTGACGAGGCCAGGCCCGAGCACCGCGACGATGGCGATGACCAGCACGAGGAAGGGAAAGGTGATAATCGCATCGACGCAGCGGCCGAAGATCGTGTCGGCGATGCCGCCGTAATAGCCGACGAAGGCCCCGACCGTCATCCCGATCAGAAGCGCGAAGATCGTGGCGAAGAAGGCCATCTGCATGTCGACGCGATAGGCCCAGATGACGCGCGAGAGCACGTCGCGCCCGAAATTATCGGTGCCGAAGGGATGGGCAAGGCTCGGCCCCTGCTGGATCGCGCTCAGGTCGAAGGCGAGCGGATCGTAGGGTGCGAACACCCCAGGGAATAGCGCCAGCGCGATCGACAGCGCGAGGATCGCAAAGCCGAGGACGAAGGACGGTCGCGAGAAAGCACGGCCAAGGAAGGCGCGCAAGCGGCCCGCCTTCCGGATAGGAGATTGCACGACGATGCTCATGACTGGCGAAGCCTCGGATCGAGCCAGGATTGCACGATGTCCGTCAGCAGGAAGACGACGGAAACCAAAACGGCGAAAGTGAGCGTGAGCCCCTGGATCAGCGGATAGTCACGGGCGAAGATCGCCTCCAGCATCAGCCGACCGACGCCCGGAACGGCAAAGACGGTCTCGGTGACCAGCGTTCCGCTCATCAGGTTGCCGATGGAAAGGCCGAGCAGCGTCACGGTCGAGACCAGCGCGTTGCGCAGCACATGCCGCGTCATGACGATGCGCCGTGACAGCCCCTTGGCGCGGGCGAACTGCACGTAGTCGGCATCGAGCACCTCGATCAGCGACGCTCTCAGATTGCGCAGGATGATGGCCGAGGTGTAGAGCGCGACGCTGAGCGCCGGCAGAATCAGATGATGAAGGTTGTCGAGAAAGCCCGTTCCGTAGCCTCCGACGGGAAACCAGCGCAGCTGGGCAGCAAGGACCGTCAACAGCACCAGACCGATGTAGAAGACCGGCATGGACAGCCCGACCTGGAAGACGCTGCGAATTGCCACATCAACGGGACCGTTGACCCGCGACGCAGCAAGAAACGCCAGCGGACCCGCGAGACAGATTGCCAGCAGCACCGAATAGAGCGCCAGGAAGATCGTGGTCGGCAGGCGATCGAGAATGATCTCGGTTACCGGGGCTTTCAGCATGATCGAACGCCCGAGATCGCCAGTCAGCGTGTTCTTGACGAACACGAGAAACTGGATCGGCAGCGGCTGATCGAGACCAAGATTGTGGCGGATCTGCTCGAGTTGCGCATCCGTTGCCTTGGCTTCAGCCATGGCGATGGCAGGGTCCCCGGGCAGCAGCCGGACAAGCAGGAAGATGAAGATCATGACCAGAAGAAAGGTCGGGATGATCTGCAGCAGCCGCGCCAGAAGATAGGATAACGAGGGCATGGGTTGAACCTTGTGAGCGTTGCCGGGCAGCTCTCGCCGCCCGACACCCGGAAATCAGGCTGTTGTCACTTGGCCCGCCAGGCTTCGGAGAAATCGTTCGCACCGAGCGGCGTCTGCACGTACCCCTCGATCGACTTCGATACGGCGACAGCAAAGGGGGTTTCGAAGAGGAAGAGCAGCGGCGCGCCCTCGGCATAGATTTCCTGCATCTGCTTGTACTCTTCCTTGCGCCTGGCCGGATCGACCTCGACGTTGGATGCTTCGAACAGCGTGTTGAACTCCTGATTGTTCCAGCCGGTACCCACGGCCTGCCGCTGCTTGTAGTAGCCGAGCCAGCCGGTGACCTGCGCCGGGTCGTTGACGTCGTTTGCCCAGCCATAGGTGTGGATGTCGAAGTCTCCGGAGCGGTTCTTCTCGCCGCGCGTCGGATTGTCGACCTGTTCGACCTTGAGGTTGACACCGAGCGGCGACCACATCTGCTGCAGGGCGGTGAACAAGGTCGCGTCGTCGGCGCTGCCGGCAAGCGTGGTGAACTTCACCTCGAAGCCCCCGCCGAGGCCGGCTTCGTCCAGCAGATGCTTGGCTTTTTCGGGATTGTAAGGATAGAGCGGCTCGGGGCCGTAATGGAGCTGAGTGGCTGCCGACATCAACGACGTCATCGGCTTGCCGGTATCGAAGGTGACGAGCTTGATCAGCACGTTCTTGTCGGTGGCGTAGTTCAGCGCCTGCCTTACCTTTACATCGGCAAGCGGGTTCTTGGAGCCGTCCTTGCGGGTCTCGCGCGTATTGATCGGCGCATAGACGATGCGGGTTGAGGGGAAGAGCTCCATCTTTAGCGCCGGATCGGCGCCAAGTTCCCCAACCCGAGCGAAGGGAATGAACTCCGCGGCATCGACTTCACCCGCCTGAAGCTTGAGGATGCGGGTAGCATCGTCGGGGATGATGACGAAATCGACCTGGTCGAGATAGGGCAGCGACTGCCCATCCGTGCCGGGCCGCCAGTAGTTCGGATTGCGTGCGAAGGTCATGCTCGAGCCCTGCACGCGGCTTTTCATGGTGAATGGGCCGGAGGTTACCGGACCGGCTTCGAAGAAGGCACGCGCCTTTTCCTGGTCGGTGGCGCCGGCCGCCTTCTCGAAGGCCGCTTGCGGCATGATGCCGGTGTTGAAGGTCGCGAGGATCGAGACGATGGTCGGGTCCGGGTTCTTGAGCGACAGCGTCACCTGGTTGCCGTCGGCGGAAACCTTGTCGACGGCACCAAGCAGGCCCGCCCAAGGACCAAGCTCGGGATTGCGGGCCCGGTCGAGCGAGAACACCACGTCGGCACCCGTCAGGGCCGACCCGTCGGAGAATTTCAGGCCGTCACGCAATTTGAGCTTGATCGAAAGCCCGTCGGCAGCGACGTCGTAGCCCTCGGCCAGCCCCGGCACGATCGACCCGTCCGGGCCGTTGCGCAGCAATGTTTCGTAAAGGCCGGTGACCATCCAGAGATCCGGATTGCGATCGGCATAGACCGGGTCGATGACCGTGGAATCGTCGTAACGCGCAAAAGTCATCGCGCCGCCACGCTCGATGGCGAGCGCAGACGTGGCCGCAGCCAGCCCGAGTGCCGCGCCCAGTAAGATCGGCAACAAACGTTTCATCTCTCACTCCTCCTGTTTGATCGACCGGCAAACGCCGGCGCGACACCTCGGCGCATTAATTGGATATTGGATCCAATTTCTCCGAACGTTTTTCTTTGCGTCCGGATTGCAGCGAAGGCATTCTTGTTGTTCCCCTTTTTAAAGCGGTGGTGCAGCGGAGCTGATCAGCTTGCGTAACCGACTTTAGCTGGACTAAAGTACAACAACAGACGTGAGTCAAGCAGAAAGAAAACCATGCCTCTCGATACGGATGAGGCGCCTGCGGCAGACGCCGGCGCCCCCCTTCCCGACATGCCTGCGGCCGCAACGATCGGCCAGATGCTACGGGCACGCCGCAAGGAAATCGGCAAGACGATGAAGCAGGTCGCGCACGAAGCGGGCCTGACCGAAGGCTTTATCAGCCAGATCGAAAGAGGCATTTCGACCCCTTCGCTGATCTCGCTCTACAATGTTGCAAATGCACTCGGCACCAGTGTCGACACCTTCCTGTCGCAGCCGCCGCAGCATGCCCATTCCATGGTGTCCCACGCCGGCGAGCGCCGCGGCTACAATGTCGAGACCAAGGAGCGCGTCTATGAGCTGCTCGAGCGCGGCTTTCCCGGCGCCCAGCTCAACGGCTGCATCACCCACATGCCGGCCGGTTACGCCTCCGAGCTGACGAGCCATGAGGGCGAGGACTTTCTCTATCTGATCGAAGGCGAGATGCTCTACGAGATCGACGGCAAGGAATATGTCCTGAAGGCCGGCGACACCCTGCACTTCCCCTCGTCGCTTCCGCACCGTGCGCGCAACATCGGCGCGGGGCCGGCTCGCGAACTCTGGGTCGGCACCACGCGCATCATTGCCGAGGAATAGGCCGCCGGGGCAGTCGAGCGTTTCTGGTTCAGGCGGGGCCGCAGAAACGCTCTATCTCCCTGCTTTTACGCATTTTCCAGCGGAAAACCGCACTTTTCCTGGAAATGCTCTATTGCTTGCGCGGCCAGGTATCGGCGAGCCGATAGCCGGCCGGCCACGGATCAGCCGGATCGAGCATCACCTGGTGCGTGCCGGTGACCCAGGCACGACCGGAGATTTCCGGAACGATGGCCGGATGTCCGCCAACGGTCGTCTCGCCGACGATGCGGCAATCGAACGTCGAATCGATGATGGAGTGGCCGACAAAACGTTGCCCAACCTTCATCTGTCCGCGGGCGTGCAGCACCGCCATGCGCGCCGAGCAGCCGGTGCCGGTCGGCGATCTGTCGAGCTTGGCCGGCTGGATCACCACCGTGTTGCGACCGTGCAGGACGCCGTCGCGCTCTTCCACCGGCAGCGTCAGCTGGCAAAACGAGATGTGGGCCCATTCCGGGTTTTCCGGATGTGAAAAGCCGAGCTGCTCGTTGGCTGCGCGGGTGATCCTGATGCCGGTCTCGGCCAGTTCGCGTGCCTCATCGGGCGTGACCGAAAAGCCGAGCGTGCGGGCATCGGTGATGACGAAGCTATCGCCACCATAGGCGGTGTCGACGGTGAGCGTGCCGAGCCCTTCCACCTCGAGTTTGGCGTCGAGCTTTCCGGCAAAGGACGGCACGTTGGTCACCGTGATGCGCTCGGCCTTGCCGTTGCGGCAGGTGGCGACGACATCGACCAGTCCGCCCGGCGCCTCCAGCACCATTCTGGTTTCCGGCTCCTGCATCGGGACGATGCCGCTATCGAGCAGCACGGTCGAAACGCAGATCGAGTTGGAACCGGACATCGGCGGCGTGTCCTCCGGCTCCATGATGATGAAGCCCATGGTCGCGCGCGGATCCTTCGGCGGCACCAGCAGGTTGATGTGACGGAAGACCCCGCCGCGCGGCTCGTTGAGCACGAAATTGCGCAGTGTCTGATCCTCCGCGATGAAGCGTCGCTGCTCCCAAAGCGTCTTGCCCGGGGGCGGCGCGACGCCGCCGACGATGACGTCGCCGACTTCGCCTTCCGCGTGGCAGGAAACAATATGAATGACCTTGCTGCTGCGCATCTCTCGCCTCCATGCGGCGCATGCGGACTGCATCCACATGCCATGCCTTGATATCTGCACGCCGACATTCAGGAGAACGGCTCCCTCGGCCACCAAAGGCCTGCAATGGCCGACGCGCGAATACTCATAGAAAGATTGGATCCAATATACAATCTGAAATATCCGAAACTTTGTGCAAAGCCGCGCGCTCTGTTGCCCGGCCAAGGGAATGGACCTATGACCAGAGCCACGGCAGTTTCCGCGCTGCCAGGGACACAAGCCGCCGGGGTTTAGACGCGATGAAACTCGATGCCGTTGATGTCAGGCAAGCCGCTTCCGCAGCCGATATCGTCTACGAGGCATTGCGCAAGGCGATCATCGAAGGCGCGCTTGCCGAGGGGGAAAACCTGCGGCAGGACCAGATCGCCCAGATGTTCAACACCAGCCGCATCCCCGTGCGCGAAGCGCTCTCGCGCCTTGAGCAGCATGGGTTGATAACGACGCAACGCTACAAGGGCGCCGTCGTTGCCGGCCTCTCCATCGAGGAAATCGAAGAGATCTTCGAATTTCGCGCGCTGCTGGAGGCGGAGGTCATCCGGCTTGCCGTGCCCAACATGGATAGAAGGACGCTCGAGCTTGCCCGCAGGCACTGTGACGAGTTTGGCAAAGAATCCGATTCGGCCAAGTGGGGCGAAACCAACCGGAACTTCCACTACAGCCTCTATGAGGCTGCACGCCGGCCTTACTACCTGCAGATCGTGCGCGCCTCGCTCGACCGTATCGATCGTTATCTGCGCGCCCAACTGACCCTGACGGACGGCATGAAGCGCGCAGCGCGCGAGCATGAGGCGATCCTCGATGCCTGCACCAAGGGCGACGCCGAACTGGCCTCGTCGCTCACCCGGGACCATATCCTCGACGCCGGCCGCTCGCTCGTCGTTTTCCTGAAAGAACAGAGAGGCTAAGCGCGCTGTCGCAGTGCCGCCGTCATAGCAGGACGCATCGTTCGTTCTCGCGTAAATTGTCGGCCAACTCTTGGACGCCTCCGGTTGACAAGCCGTCTGGAACCTTGAGAAAGTGAACCCCTATCGAGACCGGCTGCGTTGGGAGGACTTATGTCTGTGCGCGCGTTTTTCGGCCTTTCCACTCTCCTTGTATCTGTTTTGGCCGCCGGATACCCCGCTTTTTCGGCCGAGACCGGCCGTCAGGTCGAGATCACCCAGGACGCTGATTATTTCGGGTTCGATCTTCGAACCGAGCAGAACGTCTCGCTGGATCAATGCGAGACCGCCTGCATTGCGGACCAATCCTGCCGTGCATTCACCTACAATCCCAAGGTGAAATGGTGCTTCCTGAAGTCCGACTTCAACCAGTTGAACGATTTTCCCGGCGCCATCGCCGGCAAGATCGTCCCGGCGCAGGCCGTGCAGCCGGACCTCGGCGCCCCACCGCGGCTTTCCTTCCTCTCCGACCAGATCCTTCAGGACGCACGCGACGCCAAGGCTGATCTTTCGCTTGCCGACGATCAGCAGGGCTTCGGCGTCAACAGCCTGATCGAAACGGCGCGCGCCCAGGCGGCCGGGGGCATTATCGACGGCGCCTTGAAGGCATTCCAGGGGGCGCTTGCGATTACCCCTGAAGACAGTGAGCTGTGGCTCGAAACGGCGCGCACGGCAAACCGGGTCACCGGCAATACCGATGTCGCCACGCAAGCCGCCCTTGCGGCGATCAACGGCTACCAGCTGACGCGGACGGCTGAAAGCCGCGCTCATGCGCTGGCCGTTCTCGCCAAGTCGCTCGAAAACGCCGAAAACTTCCGCGGCTCGCTGAATGCCTACAAGGCCAGCCTCGAACTCGTGCAATCGAAAACGGTCGAGACCGCCTACCTTGACCTCAAGGAACGCAAGCGCTTCCGCGTCATCGAAAACACCGTTGACGCCGATAGCGCGTCGCCGCGCGCCTGCGTGCAATTTTCCGAGCAGCTCATGAAGAGCGGCGCCGACTATGCCTCCTTCGTGACACTCGATGGCGCCGCCCCGAAAGCGGTTGAAGCCAAGGGCGACCAAATCTGCGTCGAGGGGCTGTCGCACGGTCAGCGCTACAAGCTGACGCTGCGCACCGGCCTGCCTTCGTCGGTCGACGAGGTGCTGGAAGCGCCCGTCAGCCTCGAAATCTATGTCAATGACCGCGCGCAGATGGTGCGGTTTACCGGCGACAGCTTCGTGCTGCCGTCGACGGCGCGGCGCGGTATCCCGCTTGTCTCCGTCAACACCGACAGCGCCAAGCTCAAGCTCTACCGCATTGGTGACCGCAGTCTGGCGCAGGTCCTGCAGAACTCGCAGTTCCTGACGCAGATCGACGGCTACAGCGCCCAGCGCATCGAGGATGAAAGCGGCGAGCTCGTCTGGCAGGGCACGATTGGCATCGATAGCGTGATCAACAAGGAGGTGGTCACCAGCTTCCCGGTCGATGAAGCGTTGCCGCAGCGCAAGCCTGGCGTCTACGTTCTGACCGCGGCGTCGGAAGCCGGCGTCAGCCAGGACTGGGATGCCCGCGCGACGCAATGGTTCGTCGTCTCCGATATCGGTGTGTCGACCTATGCGGGCACCGACGGCCTCAACGTCTTTGCCCGGTCGCTCGCAACCGCCAAGCCGATCGAAGGCGTCGAGCTGCAACTTGTCGCCAAGAACAACGAGATCCTCGGCACGGCAACGACGGATGGCGATGGCCGCGCCACCTTTACCGCCGGCCTCATCCGTGGCACCGCCGCCCTGACGCCGGCAGTGATCACGGCCAAGAGCGGCGAAGACGATTTCGTCTTCCTCGACATGACAAGGGCCGGTTTCGACCTTTCGGACCGTGGCGTCACCGGTCGTGCCGCCCCCGGCGCGATCGACACCCTCGCCTGGACGGAGCGCGGCATCTACCGCGTCGGCGAAACCGTGCATGCGTCAGCGCTTGCCCGCGACGTCAATGGCGAGGCGATCGAGAACCTGCCGCTCACCTTCGTATTCTTGCGCCCTGATGGCGTCGAATACCGCAGGATGATCAGCGATGGCGGTAAGCTCGGCGGCCACACGCTCGATCTCGATGTTCAGGAAAACGCCATGCGCGGCACCTGGACGATGCAGATCTTCACCGACCCCAGGGCCTCGCCGATCGGCGAGAAGCAGTTCCTGGTCGACGATTTCGTGCCGGATCGCACGGAATTCGATCTGACCAGCGAGGCAAAGGAGATTGCTGTCGGCGAGCCGGTGCAGGTCGCGGTTGACGGGCGTTTTCTCTATGGCGCGCCGGCAGCCGGCCTCGAGCTCGAGGGCGAAGTGGTCCTCAAACCAACGCGCGAAAGCGCGGCCTTCAAGGGATATTTCTTCGGCCTCGCCGACGAGGAGGCGAGCGAGGAGACGCGCCTGCCGCTGGAAGAACTCGTGCCTCTCGACGACGAAGGCAAGTCGACCTTCGACGTCGCGCTGAGCGAAGTGCCGTCGACGACGCAGCTCCTCAGCGCCAATGTCACCGTGCGCATGCGCGAGGCCGGCGGCCGCGCCGTCGAGCGCTCCTTGACGCTGCCGGTGAAGCCGGAAGGGACGATGATCGGCATCAAGCCGGAATTTTCGGGCGACCTTCAGGAAAACTCCGTCGGCAAGTTCCGCGTGGTCGCCATTGACCCCGACGGCGCTAAGGCGCCCATGCCGGGGCTGCTCTGGAAACTGATCAGCGTCGAACGCAACTATCATTGGTACCGCGACGGAACCGCCTGGAAATACGAGCCGGTGGTCACCACCAAGCAGGTTGCGAACGGTACGCTCGACGTGACCGCCGATGGCGGCGAGATCGCCGTGCCCGTCGGCTGGGGCCGCTACCGTCTCGAAGTTGGGACCGCCGCCCTCGATGGGCCGACGTCGAGCGTCGAGTTCGATGCCGGCTGGTACGTCGCCTCGACGTCGACCGAAACGCCCGACGGCCTCGAAGTCGCGCTCGACAAGGAAAACTATGCCGTCGGCGAGACCGCCAAGCTCAAGGTGTCGCCGCGTTTTGCCGGTGAACTGCTCGTGACCGTCGGGACGGAAGACCTGGTCACAACACAGAGCGCGACGATTGCCGCCGAAGGCGGCGAGGTCGATCTGCCTGTCACCGCCGATTGGGGTGCCGGCGCCTATGTGACTGCGACCCTCTTTCGCCCCGGCGACGCCCAGGAAAGCCGCATGCCGATGCGCGCGATCGGCATCAAATGGTTGGCCGTCGATCCGGCCGAGCGCAAGCTTGCGGTGACCCTCGAAGCGCCCGAAAACACCGAGCCGCGCAAGCCGCTCGATATCAGCCTGCAGGTGGCAGGCGCCGGCGCCAATGAGGACGCCTATGTCACGATTGCCGCCGTCGACGTCGGCATCCTGAACCTGACCCGTTACGAAGCCCCGGATCCGGCGGCCTGGTATTTCGGCCAGCGCCAGCTCGGCCTCGAAATGCGCGATCTCTACGGGCGGCTGATCGATGGCTCGCTCGGGGCGACCGGAAAGTTGCGCACCGGCGGCGACGGCGGCCAGGTCGCGTTGCAGGGAAGCCCGCCCACCGAAAAGCTCGTGGCATTCTTCGAAGGCCCGGTGGAGCTCGACTCCGACGGCAGGGCGACAGTCAGCTTCGATATCCCGCAATTCAACGGCACGGCGCGCATCATGAGCGTCGCCTGGACGAAGTCCGGCGTCGGTCATGCCGTCCGCGACGTCGTGATCCGCGACCCGATCGTGGTGACCGCGAGCCTGCCCCGCTTCCTCGCGCCTGGAGATCGCGCCGAACTGCGGCTCGATATCGCCAACACCGACGCCCCGGCCGGCGACTATCAGGTACAACTGACGACCAACGGACCGGCGACGGTGGAGCAGACCGGCCCCAGTGAAACGGTACGCCTCGAACAGGGTGGCAAGTCGGTTCTGACGCTGCCGCTGGTCGGCCAGCACGCAGGCGACGGGCTCGTCACCGTGCAGCTCACCGGGGCATCCGGGCTTTCGCTCGAACAGGCGCTCAACATTCCCGTGCGCCCGGCCACCTTGCCGGTCACGCAGCGGCAGGTGGTCAACCTCGCCGCGGGCAGCAGCCTGACGATCGACGGCCAGTTGCTGGCCGACAGCGTGCTCCAGGGCGCGTCGGTTTCACTGAGCGTCACCCGGTCGGCAGCCTTCGACATTCCCGCCATCCTGATGGCGCTCGACCGCTACCCCTATGGCTGCGCCGAGCAGACGACCAGCCGGGCGCTGCCGCTTCTCTATCTGAGCGAACTGGCGAAGCAGTCGGGCCTTGCCGATGACGGCGAGGTGACGAAACGGGTGCAGGAGGCGATCTACCGCGTGCTCTCCTACCAGTCGTCTTCCGGCAGTTTCGGCCTTTGGGGCCCGGGCTATGGCGACCTCTGGCTCGATGCCTATGTCACCGACTTCCTCACACGCGCACGCGAACAGAAATACGACGTGCCTGAGGCAGCGATGGTGCAGGCACTCGAAAACCTCCAGAACGGCCTCGGCTACGATACCAATGCCAAGGATCGCGGCAACGAGATCGCCTATTCGCTCTACGTACTCGCGCGCAATCGCAAGGCCGCGGTCAACGACATCCGCTATTACGCCAACACGCTGATCGACGATTTCCCGACGCCGCTGGCCAAGGCTCATATCGCGGCGGCATTGGCGCTCTACGGCGATGCCCAGCGTTCGCAGGAAATCTTTGCGTCCTCTGCCAACATGTCGACGGGCCTCGTCAATGTCAGCCTGTCGCGTTCCGACTATGGTTCTTCTCTGCGCGACGATGCAGCCGTCCTGGCTCTGGCCGCGGAAAGTCGTCCTGTGCCGCCGATGATCCCGGAACTGTCGAAGGTCGTCGCCCGGCAATGGGAGCAGAAGAAATACACCAGCACCCAGGAACAGGCCTGGATGCTGCTTGCAGCCCGCGCGGTGCAGGGCGGTGACGAGGACATGCTGCTCGACGTCAACGGCGCGTCGAAGACCGGCAGCTACGCCGCTCGGATGACCGGTGATGCGCTTCTGTCTCATCCGGTGGTGATCAGGAACGAGGGGGCGGACGCCGTCTCTGCCGTGGTCACTACGGTTGCGGCCCCAGCCCAGCCGCTGTCGGCCGGCGGTGACGGCTTTGCCATCGAGCGCACCTACTACACTCTTGATGGTACTGAGGCCAATGTCAGCCAGGCCAGACAGAACGAACGCTATGTCGTGGTGCTGAAAGTCACGGAAACGAACGACTGGCCCTCCCGTGTGCTTGTTTCGGACCTGCTGCCGGCAGGCTTCCAGATCGACAACCCGAGCCTTGTCGACAGCGCCCAGTTGACGAACTTCGAATGGCTCGGTGAGATCACCGCGACGCATACGGAATTCCGTAACGATCGCTTCGTCGCCGCCTTCGACCGCGCTACCGGCGACAGCCGTGAGCTGACGCTTGCTTACGTCGTCAGGGCGGTGAACCCGGGCGTCTACGATCATCCCGCCGCAAGCGTCGAAGACATGTACCGGCCGCAGTTCTCGGCACGCACCGCAACCGGGCGCATGGAGGTCCTGGCAGCCCAATAGGCCTGATGATGTCGATAAGGCAAAAACTACTGATCGCGATCCCCGCCGGCCTGTTGCTGGCGGGGCTGTCATCCTTTGCGCTCAACAAGGCCGATCAGGCATTTCCGCCGCCACTGGAGGCGGCCGGCATCGTGTCTCGCGAGGTCCTCGACATCGACGGCCAGTTGCTCAGGGCCTTTGCAACGCCTGACGGTCTCTGGCGGTTGAAGACGACTGTCGATGACGTCGATCCGCAGTTCCTGCGGATGTTGGTCGCCTATGAGGACCAACGGTTTCGCGAGCACGCCGGCATCGACTTCCTCGCGCTTGGCCGCGCCGCGCTGCAGTTCGTCACCAATGGCCGCATCGTTTCCGGCGCCTCCACTCTTTCGATGCAGGTGGCGCGGCTGATCGAACCGCGCGAGCAGCGAAGCATCGCCGCCAAGCTGCTCCAGATTGCCCGTGCGATCCAGATCGAACGCCGGCTTTCGAAGAACCAGATTCTCGATCTTTATCTGAGCCACGCGCCCTATGGCGGCAATCTCGAGGGGGTGCGCGCAGCAAGCCTTGCCTGGTTCGGCAAGGAGCCCAAGCGCCTTTCAGTGGGCGAAGCCGCACTGCTGGTGGCGCTGCCGCAATTGCCGGAAAGGCGCCGGCCGGATCGCAATCATGCCGCGGCCGAAGCGGCACGCAAGCGCGTTTTGACCCGCATGGCCGTTGCCGAAGTGATCGGCGAAGGCGAGGCGGAGCGCGCGGCGATGACGACCGTTCCCACCCGCCGCCTCCAGTTGCCGGCCTATGCCGCCCACCTGGCAGAAGCAGCGCTGCGCAAGCAGCCGACGGCCGTGCAACATCAGACGACGCTGCGCCGCAACGTTCAGCGCGGCCTCGAGGCGGTTGCGCATGACGGCGCCGCCAAGCTGGGCCCGAGGGTGTCCGTCGCCATGATCATGGCCGACGCGCGCACGGGCGAGATCATCGGCGAAGTCGGCTCGGCCGACTATTTCGATGCAAGCCGCTCGGGCTGGATCGACATGACGCGGATCACCCGCTCGCCCGGCTCGACGCTGAAGCCCTTCATCTACGGTCTCGCCTTCGAAGAGGGGCTGGTCAGCCAGGAAACCATTATCGAGGATCGTCCGGCCGACTTCTTCGGCTATCGGCCGCGCAATTTCGACATGAGCTACCAGGGCGACGTCAGCGTGCGACAGGCGCTGCAACTGTCACTCAACGTACCCGCCATCCGCCTGCTCGATGTCGTCGGCCCTGCCCGGCTGATGGTGCGGTTCCGCCGTGCCGAGGTGAAGCCAGTGCTGCCGGCCGGCGAGGCGCCCGGACTGGCGATCGGCCTTGGCGGGGTCGGTCTGACGCTGCGCGATCTCGTGCAGCTCTACGCGGGCCTTGCCAATCGCGGCTTCCCGGTGCGGCTCGGCGATGGCATCACCGGCACGGCCGGATTGATCGACGGCGAGCCGCTGCTGTCTGCCGTTTCCGCCTGGCATGTCTCGGATGTGCTTTCGGCCGTCCTTCCGCCCGCAGGAAGCCGCCAGCGCGGCATCGCCTACAAGACGGGCACCAGCTATGGCTACCGCGACGCCTGGTCCGTCGGCTACGATGGCCGTTATGTCCTCGGGGTCTGGGTCGGGCGGCCGGACAATGGCGCCGTTCCGGGCCTGACCGGCTATGGCGCAGCTGCGCCCATTCTCTTTCAAGGTTTTGCCAAATCCGGATTGCCCGTCACGCCGCTGCCGGATGCACCGTCAGGTGCCGTTCGCATCTCGCAGACCGAGCTGCCGATCAGTCAGCGCCGTTTCTCGATGACGGCAAGCGGTCTCGTCAACGCTTCGGCGCGCGAGCCCGCCCCACAGATCGTCTTCCCGCCGGAGGGCGCGCGCGTCGAACTCGGCGTCGGCCATGAGACCTTGTCGCCATTGACGTTGAAGCTGCAGGGCGGCCGCGCGCCCTTCCGGTGGCTCGCAAACGGCAGGCCGCTTCCCGACCCTACCCGCCGACGGACAACTCAATGGCAGCCGGACGGCGCCGGTTATTCCACCCTCACGGTTATCGACGCAGTCGGGCGGGCTGCCAGCGTCCGGGTCTTCATCGAATAGGGGTAAACCTCATTCGGCTGCGGTTTTGCGTGCCTCGCTCAACAAGGCATCGATTGCCTCCTGTAGATGTTCGGCATCGACCGGCTTGTGCAAGAGATGATGGCCGCTGGTGCCGACCTCGCGCAAGCGTGCCGGAGAGGTATCTCCTGAAAGCACGATGACGGGTACGGGGCGGCCGAGATAGGTCACGACTTCACCGATTGCCTCCAAGCCGGTTCGCCCGCCGGCGAGCCGGTAGTCGCTAATGACCAGGTCGATCGGCGTCGGCCCGCGCCGGGCGGCTTTGGTATGATTGCGGCAGGCCTCGGCGGCGGAACGACCGGGATAAACACTATAACCGAGTGTTTTCAGAAGCAGGCTCAACGCATCAAGCGCATCGCGCTCGTCATCGATCACAAGGATGCCGCCAAGGCGAGGCGTTGCAGGCTTCGCCCGATCGCCCCGCCCCTGCAGAGGCACAGGCGCGGCCATCGGCAGCAGCACCGAAAACATCGACCCGCGCCCTTCGACGGAGCGCACCCGGATGCGATGGCCCAGTAGATCGGCCATGCGCTGAACGATGGCAAGCCCGAGGCCGAGGCCCTGTGCCCGGTCTCGGGCCGGGTTTTGCAGTTGCACGAACTCCTCGAAGATCGTTTTCTGGTCCTCCAAGGGAATGCAGATGCCGGTGTCCCATACCTGGATTTCGATCGCGCCGTTGCAACGGCGGCACCCGAGCAGCACGCGACCGCTCCTGGTGTAGCGGAACGCGTTGGAAACGAGGTTGTCGAGTATACGCTTCAGCATCATCGGATCGGTATGGACCCAGACATCCGTCATGACGACCTGCCACTCCAGGCCCTGCCCCTTCGCGAGACCGGTGAACTCCTCCCGCAGATCCGTCAACAAGCGCCCCAACGCCAATGGTTCACGCGCGACTGTCACGACGCCGGCGTCGAGCTTGGAGATGTCAAGAAGTGCGTCGAGCAGGCCGCTCAGATTGCCGATCACCGAACGCGCCCGACCTGCGAGATCGCGGGCATCCGCGGCGGTGACATTGCCGTTACGGCCGAGCGCCGCGAGGGTGGAAATGAACAGGCTCAACGCGTGTATCGGCTGGCGCAGGTCGTGGCTGGCAGCCGCGAGAAAACGTGACTTGGCACGATCGGCCGATTGGGCGCGGTCCCGCTCTTCCTGCAAGCTGCCGATCAGCGCCAGATTCTCGAAGCGCAAGCGCACCGTCTCGGCGATCGAACGGTAGGTCACCCGGCTGTACTAGAGATTGACCCCGACAAGGCAGAGCGTGAAGACGAGATAGATATCATAGATCGCGCCCTCCCCCATGAAACAGCGAAACGCAAATGGCAGCAGCATCCCCAGCAGCGAGCCGGCATAGGCCGGTGGAAATGCCGAGAGCGATGGCACGGCCCCGCAGGCAAGCCCCGTGACGACGATGCAGACGAAGGCCAGGGCGTGCGGCTGCTCCGGCAGGAAGGCAAAAGCGGCGAGCATTCCCCAAAGAGCACTGGACGACCACGACAAAACCGCGAAGCGCCACGCCCATCTGCGCCAGTTCGCATTGCGCTCGGCTTGAGGACTGCGGCGATAGCAGCGGTCGAGAATGATGCGTGCCATTGTCAGCGCGTAGAGAGCAGCGATCCATCCCTCAAGCAAGTCTGACGGCACCCACTCCTTCAGAACGTAGGCAACCGGTAGTGGAATGGCAAAATTTGCGAACAGCACCGCGTAAGATTGACGAAATAGTAGTTCTATCAGGAGAGGTTGCAATCGCTCACGCTGTTCCATTGCGCCGCCTCTGCTCGCCGGACTGGTTATCGTTGCCGACAATTGCTGATTTCAATGAAGGATTGCTTACATGTCGAAGGCCATCACCGTCACCGTTGCCGACGACCACGCCATCGTGCGCGAAGGCTTGAAGATGCTGCTCTCGACGATGGAAGGCATATCGGTGGTTGGTGAGGCCGCTGATGGCGAAGCCGTACTGACGCTTGCCCGGAGCGAGCCGGCAGACCTTCTGATCCTCGATCTCGGCATGCCGGGCGTGGCAGGCATCCAGTTCATTGCCGACCTTCGCGCGATAGCGCCGAGGATGAAGATTCTGGTGCTCACCGCCAATATAGAACCGCGAACGGTGCGGGCCGCCATCGATGCCGGTGCCAACGGTTACCTCACGAAGAATGGCGACCCTGCCGAGCTTTCCGCTGCCGTCGACGCGCTCGGCGCCAACGAAATCTACCTCGCGCAATCGATACGTTTTGCAGTCAGCGACCCGGAACGACAGACACTGCCCGCCGCCAACGACGAAGCGCTTTCGCCCATTCCTCTGACCAGGCGCGAAATGCAGATCCTTTCGCTCGCAGCACAGGGCCTGACGGCGCGCGAGATTGCCGAGCGGCTCGGCATCAGCCCTCTCACGGCACGCAAGCACCGCGAAAACCTGATGCGCAAGCTCAGCCTGCATAGCGCCGCCGAGATCGCCGCCTACGCGGTTCGCATCGGCCTGCCCATTGGCTGAAATCCGCATGCTGCGCGTGCTTCATCGATGACATTCCCTTAACCACCCCATCATTAGCCGCAGGTTCGCGGCTCCGAAATACGGCACCTGCCGTATGTCGCCAAAGCACAACCAAGAGTAGTTTTCTGCCGGCTCGATTTCCGGACTGACCGGGTCGAGACGAATGCCGCACTGCCCGAGGAGCAGCCGGCAAACCGGAGGAACTGCGATGCCCTCGATCGAGCACTGGATTTCGTTTGCGGTCGCCACGGCGATCTTTGCCTGCATGCCCGGGCCAGCCATTCTCTATATGACGGCCCAGACACTGGCCCATGGGCGCAAGGCCGGTTTTCTGGCGGCTCTCGGCATTCATATCGGCTGCTATGTGCATATCGCCGCCGCAACCCTCGGGCTTGCCGCCCTTCTCAGTCACGCACCGTTTGTCTACGCAGCGATCAAACTCGCCGGCGCCGTCTATCTGGTCTGGCTTGGCGGCACGATGCTGCTCGGCATCGGCAAGCATGGCGGCCATAAGGCGGACACCAGGCCGGGCGTGCTGCGCGACAGCATCCTCGTCGAAATCCTCAACCCGAAGACCGCGTTGTTCTTCATGACGTTCCTGCCGCAGTTCGTCGATCCGGCAGCGGCGATGCCGGTCTCGCTGCAGTTTCTGGTCTTCGGCATGCTGGTCAATCTGGCGTTGTCGTCCGCTGATGTCGCAGCCGTGTTGCTCGCATCCCTCACCCTTGGCCGTTTCGCTGGCGGCCAGAGCCGGCTGGTCCCGCGCGCCTGCGGTTCCATCCTCATCGGCCTCGGCATGATGCTGGCAACGCAGTCCGTCTGACGCGAGGCGTCTTGCAACCAAGCCTTTCCTATCCCGGCTGTTTCGGCGATGATATCCAGGCCTTGAACGCTCGAAACCCTTCGGATGCCCATCGCAAGGCCATGGTTGCGTCCATGCGAGAGGAAGCGGTCGTATGCTCAGCCCTGCCGAGATTTCACAAGCAGCCGAGAGTCTTCACCAGGCCGAAGTCGATCGCAGCCAAATCGGCCTATTGTCCCTCAAGCATCCCGGCATGACGATAGACGACGCCTATGCGGTTCAGTCCGCCTGGGTCCGGCGCAAGCGGGACCTCGGCCGGCGGATCATCGGCTTTAAGATCGGGTTGACATCCAAGGCCATGCAGCAGGCGCTGAACATCGACGCGCCGGATTCCGGCGTGCTGTTCGACGACATGCTGTTCGAGGACGGCGCCACCATTCCCGCCGATCGGTTCATCCAGCCCCGAGTAGAAGCAGAAATCGCCTTCGTGATGAAGGCGCCGCTCAAGGGCCCGCGCGTCACCGTCCTGAACGTGCTCAACGCGACCGACTTCGTCATCCCTGCCTTGGAGATCCTTGATACCCGCATCGTCAGACGCGATCCGGAGACGCAGCAGGCGCGGGGCATCGCCGATACGATCGCCGACAATGCTGCAAATGCCGGGCTGATCCTTGGGGGACGACCGATGCGGGCCGACGCGGTCGACATGCGCTGGATGGGCGCCATCGTCTCGCGCAACGCCGAAGTCGAAGAAACCGGACTGGGCGCCGGTGTTCTCAACCACCCCGCCCGCGGGATTGCCTGGCTTGCCAACCGCCTGGCGCAATATGGCGACGCGATCGAACCGGGACAGATCGTGCTTTCCGGTTCGTTCGTGCGTGCGGTGGAGGCACGCAGCGGCGACACTTTCGTTGCCGATTTCGGCAACCATGGCACAGTCGGCTGCCACTTCGCCTGAAGCGCCGCCTGACCAAGCGGCACCAATGCGTTGGAGCGTTTCCGGTCTAAACGGAACCGCAGAAACGCTATAACTCTTTGTTTTTACGCATTTCCTGACGGAAAACCGCTTCGCACTTTTCCTGGAAATGCTCTAGTAGCTCTATCCTCGCGTGCTATTGCACCAGGATAGCCCGGAAATCGTTGACATTGGTACCCGTCGGTCCGGGCTTGAAGATATCGCCAAGCGCGTCGAAGGCGCTCCAGCTGTCATTCCGCTGCAGAAACGCTGCCGCGTCGAGCCGTTGCTCGGCCAGCCGCGCGATGGTGGTGCCATCGGCAAAGGCACCCGCATTGTCCTCGGAACCGTCGATGCCATCGGTATCGGCAGCAAGCGCCGAAACGCCCTTGGCGCCATCAATGCCGAGCGCCAGGGACAGCAGGAACTCGCTGTTGCGCCCGCCCTTGCCTGCGCCACGCATGGTCACGGTCGTCTCCCCGCCGGACAGAACGACAACGGGCTTCGGGAAGGGTCGGCCGCGGCCTGCGACCTCGCGGGCAATCGCCGCGTGAACGCTGCCGACGTCACGCGCCTCACCTTCGATCGCGTCTGACAGGATGATCGCCTCGATGCCGGCTTCCCGCGCCTTGGCGGCCGCCGCTTCGAGCGAGACGGAAGCGGATGCGATCAGGCGTACCTCGTTGGCGGCGAAACGCGGGTCGGACGGCGACGGCGCGTCGGCTGCCGCATCGGCGAGCCATACCAGAACTTTTTCGGGGAGTTGCAAGCCGTAGCGCTCAACGATCTTCAGCGCGTCGGCTCGGGTGCTTGCATCCGGCAAGGTCGGGCCGGAGGCTACCAGTGCCGGGTCGTCGCCGGGTATGTCCGATACGACGAGAGAAACGACCTTCGCCGGGTAGGCCGCGGCTGCGAGCCGGCCGCCCTTGATCATCGAGACATGCTTGCGCACGGCATTCATGGCGCTGATCGGCGCGCCCGAGGCGAGCAGCGCCCGGTTGACGGCAACTTCATCATCAAGCGAAAGCCCCGGGGGTGGCGAAGGCAGCAAGGCCGAACCGCCACCGCAGACAAGGGCAACGACCAGATCGTCTTTCGACAGTCCGCTGACCTCGGCGAGCAAGCGTCGCGAGGCCTGCAGACCGCTTTCGTCCGGCAGCGGGTGCGATGCTTCCAAGACTTCGATGCGCTGGCATTGGGCTGCATACCCGTAGCGGGTGACGACGACACCGGAAAGTGGACCGTCCCAGTGGCGCTCGAAGGCTTGCGCCATCTGTGCCGCGCCCTTGCCGGCACCCACCACGACGGTCCGGCCCTTTGGCCGCTCCGGCAAATTGGCCGCGATCACCAGTGCCGGATCGGCAGCGGCAACAGCAGAGGTGAACAGCGTCTCCAGGAAGCTGCGTGGATCGGTGATGGCTGGCATTGGTCTCCCCCGAGAGCATGTCGCATCGCCTTCGATGCTCTACTACCTGTCATTCGCAACTCCGGACGCAAAGCTACTGCGCGCTCTTGCTGGAATTGCTTACAGCGCCGCGCGTCTATTTAGACGCGCAAAGGTCGCTGTAACACTTTGAGTTGCTGCATAATTTTGTCCTTAAATAGATTCCGATTTAAGGAATTATGCAGTAGTCGTCTCGGGCGGCGGTTCCTCCTACCGCCGCCCGGACACATGATCGGCCCGGTGCAATGGGTCTCCGGACGGATCATGCGCATTTATGCGGCCGGCAACGGTCTCAGGCGACCTGATGGTTCGCCATGCGCTCCAAGGCGCGTACCAGGCCGGAATGGTCGAGCCCGCTGTCACCGTTGGCGGCGCAGTTGTTGAACAGTTCCTGGGTCGCAGCCGTGTTGGGCAACGAAATACCGAGGGATTTCGCCCCCTGCAGCGCCAGGTTCAGATCCTTCTGGTGCAGCGAGATGCGGAAGCCCGGATCGAAGGTGCGCTTGATCATGCGCTCGCCATGCACTTCGAGAATGCGCGAGGAGGCAAAACCACCCATCAGCGCTTCGCGAACCCGCGCCGGGTCGGCGCCGGCCTTCGAGGCGAAGACGAGCGCCTCGGAAACCGCCTCGATCGTCAGGGCGACGATGATCTGGTTGGCGACCTTGGTCACCTGGCCATCGCCACAATCGCCAACGAGCGTGATGTTCTTGCCCATCAGCTTGAAGAGCGGCAGGGCGCGGTCGAAACTCTCCTGCGAGCCGCCGGCCATGATCGAAAGCGAGGCGTTCTTGGCGCCGACTTCACCGCCGGAGACCGGCGCATCGACGTATTCCGCACCGGTTTCACGAACCTTCTTGGCGAACTCCTTGGTCTCGATCGGCGAGATCGAGCTCATGTCGATGACCAGCTTGCCCTTGGAAAGACCGTAGGCGACGCCGTTCTCGCCGAAGAGCACGTCCTTCACTTCAGGCGTATCGGGCAACATCAGGATGATGGTGTCAACGGTCTCGGCAAGTGCCTTCGGCGTCTCGACGAACTTCAGGCCGTTGTCGAGCAGTTCCTGGCGCGGCGGGATCGCGAACTTCGAGGTGATGATCGTGTGTCCGGCATCCTGCAGATGGCGTGCCATCGGCGTACCCATGATGCCCAGTCCAATAAAGCCGATCGTTGCCATTGTGCTTAACTCCTGATCTTGATGATATCTGCGGATTGCGTGCGCTTGCGCTCGGCGCCAAGCCAGCCGAGGCCTTCGGCCGTGGTCGTGCGCGGCTTGTATTCGCAGCCGATCCAGCCGTCGTAGCCTGCCTCTTCGAGTGCATCGAAGACGTGGGGATAGTTGATCTCGCCGGTACCCGGTTCGTTGCGGCCGGGGTTGTCGGCAAGCTGGACGTGGGCGATGCGGCCGGCAAAGCGCCTGTAGGTGCCGATGAGTTCGCCCCGCGTGCGCTGCTGATGGTAGAGGTCGTACTGGATGAAGAGATTGTCGCTGCCGACCTCGTCGATGATCGAAGCGGCCTGTTCGACCGTGTTGAGATAGAAGCCGGGAATATCGAAGTGGTTGATCGGCTCGATCAGCAGGCGAATGCCCTGCTTGCCGAGTTCGCTCGCGGCCAGCTTAAGGTTGGCGACCAGGGTGCTGCGCAGTACGGCTTCCGGGACCCCGTCCGGCGCAATGCCGACCAGGCAGTTGACCTGTTTGCAATCAAGCGCGGTCGCATAGTCGATGGCGCTGGCCACGCCCTTGCGGAACTCGTCGATCCGGTCAGGCAGGATGGCGATACCGCGCTCGCCACCGGCCCAGTTGCCGGCCGGCAGGTTGTGCAGCACCTGTTTCAGACCGTGGCGCTGCAGCTCGGCGCGCAGGCTCACCTTCTCGAATTCGTACGGGAAGAGATACTCGACGCCCTCGAAGCCGGCTTTTGCAGCAAGGGCAAAACGATCGAGGAACGGTGCCTCGGTAAACAGCATTGTCAGGTTCGCAGCGAACTTCGCCATGCGATGTTTCCTCCTTGTGATTGTTTTCAGTCGAGAAGCGCTTCGATCGCGGTCGGTACGTCCTCGCCGCGGATCGCCAGTTCCTCGAACTCGACGACGGCATTGATGTCCGCACCCATGGAGATGTTGGTGACGCGCTCGAGGATGAACTCGATGACGACGGGAACCTGGTGCTCGTCCATCAGCGCCCGCGCCCGGTCGAAAGCCTCCTGGAATTCATTCGGGCTGCGCACCCGGATCGCCTTGCAGCCGAGCCCTTCGGCGACGGCGACATGGTCGACGCCATAACCCTTCTCCGCGTCTTCAGACGCATTGATGTTGTCGAAGGCGAGGCTGACTTCGAAGTCCATGTTGAAGCCGCGCTGCGCCTGGCGAATGAGGCCGAGATAGGAATTGTTCACGACGACGTGCAGATAGGGCAGCTTGTGCTGGGCCCCGACCGCCAGTTCCTCGATCATGAACTGGAAATCGTAGTCGCCGGAAAGCGCGACGATCGGCCGATCGGGATCGGCGGCACGCACGCCAAGGGCGGCCGGCAGGGTCCAGCCGAGCGGGCCGGCCTGACCGCAATTGATCCAGTTGCGCGGCTTGTAGACATGCAGGAACTGGGCGCCGGCGATCTGGCTGAGGCCGATGGTCGAGACATAGCAGGTGTCGCGGCCGAAGGCCTTATTCATCTCTTCATAGACACGCTGGGGTTTGAGCGGTGTCTGGTCGAAATGGGTCTTGCGCAGCATGGTCCGCTTGCGCTCACGGCACTCCTCCGCCCAGCCCGACCAGTCACGCAGCTTGCCGGCCGTCTTCCACTCGGTTGCAACGTCGAGGAAAAGCTTCAAAGCTGCGCCGGCATCAGACACAATGCCGAAATCCGGAGCGAAGACTCGGCCGATCTGGGTCGGTTCGATATCGACATGAACGAACTTGCGGCCTTCGGTATAGGTCGGGACGTTGCCGGTGTGGCGATTGGCCCAACGGTTGCCGACGCCGAGCACGAAGTCGGAGGCGAGCATGCTGGCATTGCCGTAGCGATGCGACGTCTGCAGGCCGCACATGCCGGCCATCAGTGGATGGTCGTCCGGGATCGTACCCCAGCCCATCAGGGTCGGGATTACAGGAATGCCGGTGATCTCGGCAAATTCCGTCAGCAGGTCAGAGGCATCGGCGTTGATGATGCCGCCACCGGCAACGATCAATGGCCGTTCGGCCTCGTTCAGCATCGCGATCGCCTTTTCCGCCTGCGCGCGCGTCGCCTTCGGCTTGTAGGGTTCGAGCGGCTCATACGTCTCGGGATCGAACTCGATCTCGGCGAGCTGAACATCGACCGGCAGGTCGATCAGGACCGGTCCCGGCCGGCCAGAGCGCATCAGGTGAAAGGCCTTCTGGAAGACGAAGGGCACCAGCGCCGGCTCCATAACGGTGACGGCCCACTTAGTGACGGGTGCGGCGATCTTGGCGATATCGACCGCCTGGAAATCTTCCTTGTCCAGACGGGCGCGAGGCGCCTGGCCGGTGATGCAAAGAATCGGGATCGAGTCGGCAGAGGCTGAATAAAGCCCGGTGATCATGTCCGTGCCGGCCGGCCCCGACGTGCCGATGCAGACGCCGATGTTGCCGTGCTTGGCGCGAGTATAGCCTTCCGCCATATGCGAGGCGCCCTCGACGTGACGTGCAAGGATATGGCGAACCGAGCCGCGCGCCCTGAGGGCGGAATAAAACGGATTGATGGCCGCACCGGGGACACCGAAGGCACAATCGATGCCCTCTTTTTCGAGAACGTAAACAGCCGCATCGACGGCGCGCATCTTAGCCATGGAAACTCCTCCTATTTGATGAAACGATACCCCATCAACGGCGATATGCAACATATAAATGGGATGCATTTCCATCAGACGGAAATAAACATCTTCAAGAATTTCGAAACAATCGATCCTGGTCCTGCTAGAGGATGATAGGAATGACTCGGGCGGCTGGAGGATGGATCATGGATGCGACAGGCAAGGGAAAACGCGGTCGGAAGGCAGGCGAAAATGCAGCGCCCGGCTCCGTGCAGGTGCTCGACCGCAGCCTGACGCTGCTGGCAATCGTTGCCGAGAACGACGGCTCGACATTGACCAACTTGTCTGACGTCACAGGGATGGCGCCATCGACCGTGCACCGGCTGCTGACGTCGCTGGCCAACCACGGCATGGTGATGAACGACCCCGACACCGGCGCCTGGACGATCGGCCTCAAGGCCTTCGAGATCGGCAACGCCTATCTGCGCTTCCGCAAGCTTGGCACCATCAGCCGCCCGTTCCTGAAACAGCTGATGGAAGAAAGCGGCGAGACCGCCAACATCGGCATCGAGGAAGGTGGAGATGTCGTGTTCATCTCGCAGGTGGAAAGCCATGCCCCGATGCGGGCCTTCTTTCGCCCCGGCCGGCGTGGGCCAATCCATGCATCGGGCATCGGCAAGGCGATCCTGTCGACATGGGCCGACAAGGATGTCGCACATCTGCTGGCCGGCCGCGAGCTGGCGCATTTCACCGACAAGACACGCGACAACCTGCCGGCCCTGCTGCAGGACATTCAGAAAATTCGCCAGCGCGGCTGGTCGATTGACGACGAGGAACACACGCTCGGCATGCGCTGCGTGGCCGCGCCGATCTTCAACGAATATGGGGAAACGATCGCCGGAATCTCGATCTCGGGACCATCCGTGCGCGTCAATGACGACAAGCTCACGGTGCTGGGACCGGTCGTGCGCGAGCGCGCCGATGCCCTGACCCGGGCCATGGGCGGCAAGCGCCCGGAAGATCTCTGACAGAAAAGCCTCCCCTTGGGAGGGGAGGCTCGTGCATGTCGTAGATCGGGGATTTTCAGCTTCGGTTCAGACCGTCTCGAGCACCTGGCTACCGTTAATTCCCACCTTAGCAGCCTGGGTGCCTGCACGATGTTTCATCGGCTTGCCGGCAACATAGGTTTCTGCCACCGAACGGTCGTCACCCATCGTCTGCAGGATGAAGAGTTCCTCGGCGAGTGTGCTGGCCACGCGCATTCTCAGCTCCATCGACGGCTTTGCGCGACTGTCGAGCACGACGATGTCGGCGTCGGCGCCGATATGCAGCGAGCCGATGCGGTCCTCGAGATCCAGAGCCCGGGCGTTGCCGAGTGTCATCATGTAGAACGAGTTGAACGGCGAAAGCCGCTGGCCCTGCAGATGAAGAACCTTGTAGGCCTCGTCCATGGTTTCCAGCATCGAGAAGCTGGTGCCGGCGCCGACATCGGTTGCCACCGACCAGCGCGCGCCGAGCTTGTCGAAACGGTCGCGATCGAACAGGCCTGAGCCGAGAAACAGGTTCGAGGTCGGACAGAAGGTGCCGACAGCGCCCGTCTCGGCGAGAACCGAAATCTCGCGATCGCTCAGATAGATGCAGTGCCCGAGCAGCGTCTTGCGCGTCAGGAGATCGTAGCGCGCATAGATGTCGGTGTAATCCTTCGCTTCCGGGTAGAGCGATGTTGCAAAAGCGATCTCGTCCTTGTTCTCGGAAAGATGCGTCTGCACGTAGCATTCCGGATGTTCGGCGACGAGCGCGCGGCTCATCTCCATCTGCTCCGGCGTCGAGGTAATGGCGAAACGCGGGCTGATGGCGTAATGCGCGCGGCCGCGGCCGTGCCACTTGCCGATCAACTGCTTCGTCTCGTCATAGCCGAGTTGCGGCGTGTCGCGCAGCGCGTCGGGCGCATTGCGGTCCATCATCACCTTGCCGCCGATCATCAGCATGCCGCGGTCTTCCGCAGCACCGAAGAAGGCATCGACGCTTTCGGGATGGACCGAGCAATAAGCGACGGCAGTGGTCGTGCCGTTGGAAAGCAGCTCGTCCATGAACCGGCCGGCGATGAATTCCGCATGCTCCGGCTGACGGAACTTCTGTTCCTCGACGAAAATGTAGGTGTTCAACCATTCGAGCAATTGCGCGCCATAGGATGCGATCGCCTGCGTCTGCGGGAAATGCAGATGCGTGTCGATCAGACCCGGCAGCACCAGGTTCGGACGGTGGTCGGCAACCTTGACGTTTGTGCCGGCGCGGCGAGCGACATCCGCATGCTCGCCGATGTCGGCAACCTTGCCGTTGCGCACCAGAACGGCGCCATCTTCAAAGTAGCGATAGGAGGCGGTATCGTCGACGCCCTTCGGTGCTTCGACGAAGGTCAGCACGCGGCCGCGGATCAGCAAATCGGTCATTGGACCTTCTCTCCCTTTACAACCGTTTCATACCAGGCGACAAGAAGCTTGCGCTCGTCGTCGGATATGCCAGTGACATTGGCCGGCGGCATGGCGTGCGAGCGGCCGGCCTGCAGATAGATTTCACGCGCATGATTTGCGATTTCGGTATCGGTCTCGAGCGTCACGCCCTTCGGCGGCACGACCAGCCCCTCCCAGCCGGGCTCCTTGGCATGACACATGGAACAGCGGCCAAGGACGGTATCGCGAACCTTCGGAAAGGCTTCGGCTGTGACGAAGGGCTGCTGCGCGGCCGAAACTTTTGCCTCTTCGTCACCGCTCAGGATCTTCGGCACGGTCGACAGCCACATGATGACGATGAACAGCAGCGCAGTCGCAAGCCAGGTCCAGGTCGGATTGCCCTTGTCGGCATGGCGCGTATTGAAATAGTGGCGGATGGTCACGCCCATCAGGAACACCAGCGAGGCGATGATCCAGTTGTACTCCGTCCCGAACGCCAGCGGATAGTGGTTCGACAGCATCAGGAACAGCACCGGCAGCGTCAGGTAGTTGTTGTGCGTGGAACGCTGCTTGGCGATGACACCGAATTTCGCGTCCGGCGTGCGGCCGGCGATCAGGTCCGCAACGACGATCTTCTGGTTCGGAATGATGATGAAGAACACGTTGGCCGACATGATCGTCGCGGTGAAGGCGCCAAGATGCAGGAAGGCCGCGCGGCCGGTAAAGAGCTGTGTATAGCCCCAGGCCATGGCGACCAGGATGAAATACAAAAGCACCATCAGCTTGGTGTTGTCGCGCCCGGCCGGCGACTTGCAGATCGTGTCATAGGCAAGCCAGCCGAAACCGATCGATGCCAGCGAAATGGCGATCGCCGTCGTCGTCGACACGTCGAGCACATTGGGATCGATCAGATAGAGGTCGGCGCCGGCGTAGTAGACCATGCACAGCATGCCGAAACCGGAAAGCCAGGTGACGTAGGATTCCCATTTGAACCAGATCAGGTGCTCCGGCATGTTTGATGGCGCCACCAGATACTTCTGGATGTGATAGAAGCCGCCGCCGTGAACCTGCCATTCCTCGCCATAGGCTCCCACCGGCAGATCGGGTCTTTTCTTCAGGCCAAGGTCGAGCGCGACGAAATAAAACGACGAACCGATCCACGCGATACCGGTGATGACATGCAGCCATCTCATGGCAAAGGTGAGCCAATCCCAGGCTATGGCATACTCGTACATGCAATTCTCCCATTTCTCCGTGGCGCATTATGTGTCATTGCTGGAGGTCGCGGGAACGTCGCTGCTTCACCAACACTTTCAAAAAAAACTATAAAATCGCGACGGAATGGATGCGTTACATAAGGCCCGGAGGAGAAATCGGGAGGCATGTCATATCTGGACAATGTGCGCGTCTTCGTACGCGTCGTAGAGCTTGGAACACTGTCGGCGGCTGGTCGTGATCAGCGCGTAACGCCGGCGGTTGCCAGCAATAGAATCAAAGAGTTGGAACGCCACATGGGCGTTCGGCTGTTCAATCGAACGACACGAAAGCTGACCCCGACGGAGCACGGTCGTGTGTTCTACGACGGTGCCGTCAAGATCCTCGAAGCGGTCAACGAGGCGGAAAATGCCATCGCGGATCTGTCGCACAATCCGAAGGGCGCGCTGAAGATTACCGCTCCGCTAGGGATAGGTCGGCGGCTGATCGCCTCGGGCATTCCGGAATTTCACGACAAGTATCCGGATATCGAGGTGCGGCTGCGGCTCTCCGACCACAACGTCGACATCCTGTCGGAAGGGGTCGATGTCGCCTTCAAGCTTGGCATTCTCGAAGACTCGAACCTGCGCATGCGCGGCATCATGAATTGCGAGCGGGTCGTCTGTGGCGCACCCGCCTACTTCGAAAAACGCGGGATACCGCAGACGCCGGACGATCTCATCGCCGACAAACACGACTGTCTGCTGCTGCGTTACCCCGGGTCCAAGGAATACTTCTGGACGTTGCAGACGCCGGAGGGCGTCAGGAAATTTGAAGTGACCGGGCCTTATGATTCCGATGACGGCGACGTGCTGACGCAATGGGCGCTCGACGGGCGCGGCATCATCAACAAGCCGCTTTTCGAAGTGAAGAGCCACATCAATACCGGCGAGCTAGTACCAATCCTGGCGGCGACACCGCCGCTCGGCGTGCAATTGGCCGCGATCTATCCGCACAAGCGCTTCCAGGATCCGAAGGTGCGGCTGATGATCGACTATATGGCCGAGCGCTGTCAGCGGCTGATCGGCAAGATGCTGACCTGACCGCCGCGGCAATACAGCGCTCTTTTCCATGGACTACGGTACGAGCACGATCTTGCCGATCGTGCTTCGCGTTTCCATGGCGCGGTGCGCCTCTGCCGCTTGTCCCAGCGGAAACCGACCACCCACATGGACCTTGAGCCGCCCTTCTACGACGCGACGGAACAGATCGCAGAGGTCGGCCTTCATGGTTGAAGGCGTGAGCGACGGCAACAAGGCGAACCCGCGCAGAGATTGATTGGCTGACAGCATCTGTTCGATATCGGCAGTTTCGAGTTCGAAGCGCCCCATCGCACCGAAGACGAGGTCACCGCCTTGCGCCAGAACGCCAAGCGCCGACTTGGTGACGGATCCACCCACCATGTCATAGATCGTCTCGACGGGCCCACCCGCCGGACGCGCCCCGAGCGCCGCATGCCAATCCGCCGCCCGGTAGTCGATCGCAAGGTCCGCGCCGAGCGAGCGAGCGAATGCGACTTTCTCGCTGCCACCCGCAAGCCCGATCACCGTTTTGGCGCCCGCCTCTCTTGCAAGCTGAATGAGCAGTGAGCCGACACCACCGGCCGCGGCGGTCACCAGCACGGTCTTGCCCCGGGGATCGCTCTGCCGAACGAGATGAAGCGCCGTCAGTCCCTGGATCATCAGCGCCGTCGCCACCTCGAACGAAACCTCGTCGGGGATCGGCACGAGGGCGTCCGCGTCGATCGCGACATATTCGGCACATCCGCCCGCCCCGCGGCCGAAGGCGAACATCGGCACGGCGACACGCATGCCGACTGCCGGCGTCTTCACGCCCGCGCCCAGCGCCTCGACAATGCCCGCCACCTCGACACCCGGCGCCATCGGCAGATCAGGCGTGACCGCATAGCGATCCTGCCGCATCAGAACTTCGAAGAAATTGAGCCCGATCGCGCCAACCCGCATCAGCGCTTCACCGCGCGCCGGCAGCGGCTTCGGCATGTCGATCAGTTGAAGGACTTCGGGGCCTCCGAAGGTACGGTATTCGATTGCTTTCATGGATCTCGACCCGATTTGATTGGCTTCGATCGCTAGTTAGCGCTAGGCTCCGGTTTGGCTCTACACACCCTTTTGTTCCATACTGACCGAATGGTAACCATGGCCGATATCATCAAGAGACTGCCGTCACTGCCATCCGAGCGTGCGCTCAAGGTGATCTCCGGACGATGGAAGGCCGTGATCCTTTATCATCTGTTCGACGGCCCGCGGCGGCTCTCGGAATTGCGACGACTGGTGCCCGCCGTCAGCCAGAAAGTGCTGATCCAGCAACTGCGCGAGATGGAAGAACACGGCCTCGTTCATCGCGAGATCTTTCGCGAAGTGCCGCCCCGAGTGGAATATTCGGCAACGGCTCTGGGACAGAGTCTTGAGCCGGTCCTGCTCGCCCTTTGCGAATGGGGGCAGCGTCACGCCGAAGAACTGGGTGAATTCGATCAGGTCGGCGACTGCGTCATCCGACCGCGCCAAAGCGCCTGAGGTCAGGCGCCGATGCGCTTGCCTGCCTTGACCGACGAAACGGCGGGTGCTTCCCAATGGTAGTTGAGCGCGGCGGTCATGATCTCGGCAGCGGCCAGGGCCGCAATGACGGCCGGCCTCTTGTCCTTCACCGCCGTGCCGCCGATCGGGCAGATGAGACGGTCGAAGAGATCGGGCCGGCCGATTTCCCGCGACAGCCAGCTCTTGAAGGTTGAGCGCTTGGTCTTCGAACCGATCATCCCGACATAAGACGCGTCGTCACGCCTAAGCGCCTCGGCTGCAATCAGGAAGTCGAGCGCGTGGTCATGGGTGAGGATCACGAAGGCGCTTCCGCGCGGGGCATCGCGGACCACCGCCTCGGGCATCGCCGTCAGACAAGTCTCGATGCCGTGAATGTCGGCGGCCGAAAGCTCATCCTCGCGCGTGTCGACGAGGATGGTGCGCACCGGCACAAGCGACAGCGCCATCGCCAGTGCATCGCCGACATGTCCGGCGCCGAAAACATAGACATGGGGTCGACTGGCAAACTCCAGATCGCTGCGTTCAATCAGCATGGCCGCTTTCTCCCGATCAATGCGCGTGAAGGCCAGCGCGACACGCCCGCCGCAACACTGGCCGATCTCGGGGCCGAGCGGGATCGTCATCGTATCGGCGTCGTCGCCGCGCTTGAGCGCGCGCCGCCCATGATCGATCGCCATATATTCGAGCTGGCCGCCGCCGATGGTGCCGAAAAGGCCGTCCGGCGCCACCAGCATCCAGGCGTCGGTGTCGCGTGGCGTCGAGCCAGCGGCACCCGTCACCTCGACCAGCACGCAGTCCGGCTCGCGGCGCAGGAAGTCCCTGATATCCTCTCTGCTCGCAACCATCGCCATCAATCCTGTGCCACCACCTCTTGCCTTGCAGCGGTCCGTAGCCGCTCGATCGCCATCAGCACCCGCTCCGGCGTCGCCGGCGCGTCGATGCGCGGAGGGATACGATACTCCGCAACGCTCGCCGCTGCCATCGACAAGGCTTCCAGAACCGAAATGCCCAGCATGAACGGCGGTTCCCCGACGGCCTTCGACCGACGGATCGTTTCCTCGCGGTTAACCGACCATTCGGCCAGGCGGACGTTGAACACGCGCGGACGATCGGAGGCAAGCGGGATCTTGTAGGTCGACGGCGCATGCGTGCGCAGCCGCCCCTTGGCGTCCCACCATAGTTCCTCGGTGGTGAGCCAGCCCATGCCTTGGACGAAGGCGCCTTCGACTTGCCCCAGATCCAATGCCGGGTTCAGCGATCGGCCGACATCGTGCAGGATGTCGGTGCGATCGACCTGATATTCGCCGGTCAGCGTATCGACGCTGACTTCGGAGCAGGACGCGCCATAGGCATAATAGAAGAACGGACGGCCGCGGCCCTCCGAGCGGTTCCAATGGATCTTCGGCGTCTTGTAGAAACCGGCCGCCGAAAGCTGGATTCGGGCGCCATAGGCGAGCTTGATGAACTCGCCGAAAGCTAAGCGTTCCGCGCCGATGCGCACGGTATTCGGCTCGAAGGCGACATCGGCTTCGCTAACATTCCAGCGTTCGGCGGCAAAACGCACCAGCCGCGCCTTGATCTGCTGCGCCGCATTGGCGGCCGCCATGCCGTTGAGATCGGAACCCGAGGACGCCGCTGTCGCCGACGTGTTCGGCACCTTGCCGGTCGTCGTCGCCGTCACCTTGACCCGATCGAGATCAACCTGGAACTCGTCGGCCACCACCTGGGCAACTTTGGTATAAAGCCCCTGCCCCATCTCGGTGCCACCGTGGTTGAGGTGGATCGATCCGTCGGTATAGACGTGCACCAGGGCGCCGGCCTGGTTGTACTCGGTCTTGGTGAAAGAGATGCCGAACTTGACCGGGGTGAGCGCGATGCCGCGCTTGATAATGTGGTTTTCGCGGTTGAAGGCGATCACGGCTTTTCGGCGCGCGGCGTAATCGGCCGAGGTTTCGAGTTCCTCGATGATGCGGCCGATGATGTTGTCTTCGACCGTCTGGTGATAAGGCGTGAGATTGCGGCCCTCACCGCCATAGAAGTTGAGCTTGCGGATTTCGAGCGGATCCTTGCCGACGGCATAGGCGACATCCTCGATCATGCGTTCGCCGCCGACCATGCCTTGCGGACCGCCGAAGCCGCGAAACGCCGTGTTCGAGACGGTGTTGGTCTTCAGCGGCTTCGAGCGCAGACGGACATTCGGGTAGAAGTAGCAGTTGTCGGCGTGAAAGAGCGCACGATCGGTCACGGGACCGGAGAGATCGGCGGAGAAACCGCAGCGCGCCGCAAACACCGCATCGACCGCCTCGATGCGGCCCTCGTCATCGAAGCCGACCTTGTAGTCGACATGGAAGTCGTGACGTTTGCCGGTCGCCGACATATCGTCGTCCCGGTCGGGCCTGACCTTGACGGCGCAACGGTACTTCTTCGCGGCCAGGGCCGCCACGGCTGCGAAGATATTGGCCTGCGTCTCCTTGCCGCCGAAGCCGCCACCCATGCGGCGCACGTTGACGGTGACCGCGTTGGACGGCACGCCAAGCACGGCTGCCACCATGTGCTGGGTTTCGCTCGGGTGCTGTGTGGAGGAATATACCAGGACCTCATCGTCCTCGCCGGGGATGGCAAAGGAAATCTGGCCTTCCAAATAGAAGTGGTCCTGGCCGCCGATGCGCATCTCGCCTTCGACGATGTTCTTCGCCTTGGCAAAGCCGGCTTCGATGTCGCCACGCTCCAGCTTCAAGGGATCGATCACCAGCGGATAGTTCGCGGCCACAGCCTCCAGCACGTCTGTCACATGCGGCAGGTCACGGTATTCGATCTTGACCTTGGCGGCTGCACGCCTTGCCGCTTCGCGCGATGTGGCAATGACGGCGAAGATCGGCTGGCCATGGAACTCCACCTTTTCGGTGACGAAGATAGGCTCGTCGTGCTTGTGCGCGGGGCTGATGTCGTTTTCGCCGGGAATATCGGCAGCAGTCAGGATACCGATGACACCCTCGCTGGTGCTGACCGCGTCGAAATCGATCGACAGGATATCGGCATGCGCGCGCTGGGACAGGCCGAGATAGCCGTGCAGAGTGCCGGCCGGTTCGGGAATATCGTCGATGTACTCAGCCGTTCCCGACACGTGCTTGTGGCCGGATTCGTGCCGCTCGTTTTCGTGGACGCCACCGCGGATGCGGTCGATGGGCTGCATCACATTCATGGGTCTCACCTCCTAGACGGCAACGGCAATGTTGCGGTCGATCCGGATGTTTCCGGTCGCCTGCGTTTCGAGATAGAAGCGGCGCAGCAGGTTCTTCGCAACCAGCTGACGATACTCCGCCGAGGCCCGCCAATCGGTGAGCGGCGTGAAGTCCTGGTCGAAGGCGGAGATCGCCTGCTCGACCGTTGCCTCGCACCAGGCCTTACCCTTGAGTGCCGCCTCGACATGAGCTGCCCGCTTCGGGGTTCCGGCCATGCCGCCGAAGGCGATCACCGCATCGGCGACATCGCCGGCACCGTCAAATGTCAGGCGGAAGGCACCGCAGACGGCGGTAATGTCCTCATCCAGACGCTTGGTGATCTTGTAGACGGCAAAGCTGGTGTCAGCTTCGAGGAAGGGAATGTGGACCGCCTCGACAAATTCGCCGGGCTCACGATCCTGCTTGCCATAGGCGATGAAGAAATCTTCGAGCGCGACGGCGCGGCGGCGGGCGCCCTTGCGCAGCGTCACCGACGCGCCGAGCGCGATCAGCGCCGGCGGCGTGTCGCCGATCGGTGAACCGTTGGCGATGTTGCCGCCAACCGTACCCATGTTGCGGACCTGCTGTCCGCCGATCCGGTCCCAAAGCTCGCGCAATTGCGGGAAGTGCTCGGTGATGACGGGATAGGTTTCGGCATAGCTGACACCGGCGCCAAGCGTCACGCCCTTGTCGTCGACAGTGATGCGGCGAAGCTCTTCGAGATGCGTGAGGTGCACGACCGGCGCGATGTCGCGCATGAACTTCGTGACCCAAAGGCCGACATCGGTCGAGCCGGCGACGATGGTCGCCTTCGGATTGGCTTCGAGAACATCGGCAAAATCGTCGACGGACGCCGGCAGCATGAACAGCTCAGCTCCCTCGCCGATCACCACGCGGCGACCGTCCTGAAGGCTCGAGAGTTCGCCGGCGATCCGGTCGCGCTCGGCAAACAGTGGATCCTTGCCGAGATCGCCGATGGTCGAAATCGCTTCCGCCGCGCGAATGATCGCCGCATAGCCGGTGCAGCGACACAGGTTGCCCTGCAGCGCCTTCTCGATTTCGGTGACCGAGGGCTTCGGATTTTCCATCCAGAGCCCATAGAGCGACATGACGAAGCCGGGCGTGCAGAAGCCGCATTGTGAAGCGTGCGTCTCGACCATCGCCTGCTGGACGGGGTGGAGCGGGCCACCCGGCGTTGCCAGCGAATCCACGGTCACCACATGACAGCCGTCGAGCGAGCCGACGAAGCGGATACATGCATTGACGGATTCATACTTGAGCTGCCCGCCAAGCATGCGGCCGACGAGCACCGTGCAGGCGCCGCAATCCCCTTCGGCGCAACCTTCCTTGGTTCCGCGCAGGTTGCGATCGATGCGCAGGAAATCGAGCAACGTCTGCACTGCAGAAACGTCGGAAAGCTCGACAAGGCGGTGGTTCAGGAGGAAACGGATCGTGTTTCGGATCTGGATGGTCATTGCCGATCAGCTCCCACGGTAGGTCGAGTAGCCATAGGGCGACAAGAGCAACGGCACATGATAGTGCGCCGCCTGGTCGTCGATACCGAAGCGGATGGGGATGACATCAAGGAACGGGTTGGCGCCGCGCGCAGCTTCAGAGCCGAGATAGTCGCCGGCGTGAAAATGCAGCTCGTAGGTGCCAGCCTGCATCAGCGATCCGCTCAACAGCGGTTGATCGCAGCGTCCGTCGTCATTCGTCCTGACCGAGCGCAGATGTGTCTGCCGCTCCCCCTCGATACGGTAGAGCTCGATGCGCAGGTCCTTGGCCGGCTTGCCACTGGCCGTGTCGAGCACATGGGTCGTCAGACGGCCGTCGTTTCCACCATGAGATTGCATGCGTTTTGCTCCTCCCGAAGTCAGCTTTCCAGTTCGCAGTATCCCGGTGAGCCAGTGCATTGAGAAGCAGGCGGATCATTCGAGACTTTCAAATTTTTTGGGGGGAATGACGCTGCAAAAATCCCGTTAGGAATCAGCCCGCAGAGACAAATGTCTGGAGGACTGCTTCAAATGAGATACCCCCGCGATCTTCACGGCCATGGCCCGAACCCCACCACCGTCTGGCCTGACGAGGCGCGGATTGCCGTGCAATTCGTGATCAATTACGAGGAAGGCGGCGAGAACTGCGTGCTGCATGGCGATGCCGCATCTGAGGCATTTCTGTCGGAAATCGTCGGCGCGCAGGCTTGGCCCGAACAGCGACACTGGAACATGGAATCGATCTATGAATACGGCGCGCGCGCCGGATTCTGGCGGCTCCATCGCATGTTCACGGAAAAAGCGGTGCCGGCGACGGTCTATGGCGTAGCAACCGCGCTGAAGCGCTCCCCTGCCCAGGTGGCAGCCATGCAGGACGCCGGCTGGGAGATCGCCTCGCATGGTTTGAAATGGATCGAGCACAAGGATTTCAGTCCGGAACGGGAGCGAGAAGAGATCACTGAGGCGATCCGGCTGCATTCGGTCGTCACCGGTGAACCGCCGCGCGGCTGGTACACCGGTCGCTGTTCGGAAAACACGCTCGATCTGGTCACCGAGACCGGCGGCTTCGACTACGTCTCCGACAGCTATGCCGACGACCTGCCCTATTGGCATGAACATGCCGGCCGCCATCAGCTCGTCATCCCCTATACGCTCGACACCAACGACATGCGCTTTGCGACTGCGCAGGGCTTCAACAGCGGCGATCAGTTCTTCAGCTATCTCAAGGACAGCTTCGACGTGCTCTATGCGGAAGGTGCCGCCGGTGCGCCGAAGATGCTCAGCATCGGCCTGCATTGCCGTCTCGTCGGCAGGCCGGGTCGCGCCGCAGCACTTGCCCGCTTCCTCGACTACGTAAAAAGTCACGAGAAGGTCTGGCTCGCCCGGCGCATCGATATCGCACGGCACTGGGCAAGGACCTATCCGTTCAAGGCCTGGGACGATCGTCCATCGCGACTTCCGGAGACTGATTTTGTCGCTCGCTTCGGTGGCGTCTTCGAACATTCCGAGTGGATCGCCAGGCGCGCATTTGCCGGCGAACTGTCGGCCGCCAGTGATACTGCGATCGGACTTGCAGCGGCACTGACCACAGTCTTCCGCGAGGCGACGCAAGAAGAGCGTCTTGCCGTGCTCAACGCTCACCCGGATCTCGCCGGCAAGCTGGCCCAGGCAAAGCGGCTGACGGAAAGCTCGACCAGCGAGCAGGCCTCTGCCGGCCTCGACGCGCTGACCGACGCTGAACGCGCACGTTTCACCGAACTCAACAGCGTCTACGTCTCGAAATTCGGCTTTCCCTTCATCATCGCGGTCAGGGGCCGCAGCAAGGAGGACATCCTCGCAGCCTTCGAAAGCCGGATCGGGAACGATCGCGACCTCGAACTTGAGACGGCATGCCGGCAGGTGGAAAGGATTGCGCTTCTCCGCCTCAAAGACATGCTGCCGAGCTGAGCCCAGGCGATGACGATCGACAGCGTCGGCCTTCCTGACTTCGCCCGCAAGGCGATCAACCTCGCCTCCGCCGGTCTCGGTGCGAGGCCGGTCTTTGCCACCGACGAGTTCTTCGCCCCGCTCGAGCGGCTGCTGCAGGATTGCCCCGCAGTCTTTCATCCGGGCGTCTATGACGAACACGGCAAATGGATGGATGGGTGGGAAACGCGGCGTCGGCGCGGTCCCGGCCATGACCATGCGATCGTCGCGCTTGCGGCCGCTGGCCGCATCGCCGGCTTCGATGTGGATACCGCGCATTTTACCGGCAATTACCCCTCTGCCTGCGCAATCGATGCCTGCCTGGCGCCTGATGGGCCTGATGAAACCACCGTGTGGACCGAACTGCTCAGCATGAGCCCGCTTGGTCCAAGCGCCCATCACCACTTCACGGCGCTTGCCGACGGGATCTGGAGCCATGTCAGGCTGCGCATCTATCCCGACGGTGGCGTTGCCCGATTGCGGGTCTACGGCACGCCGGAGCTCGACCGGGACCGGATCGGCGACGAGACCGTCGATGTCGCGTCCTCGCTGCTCGGCGGCCGGATCGTCGTCTTCTCCAACGGCCACTACGGCCATCAACGGCTGCTGGCACCCGGTCGGGGGATCAACATGGGCGACGGCTGGGAAACGCGGCGGCGGCGTGAACCCGGCAACGACTGGGTCATCGTCAAGCTTGCCGCGCGCACGTCGATCGAACGCATCATCGTCGATACCGCGCATTTCAAGGGCAATTACCCGGACGCCTGTTCGATGCAGGCGGCAGATCTCAGCGAGGCCGACTGCGCGGCCGATGCCTTGGTAACCGCTTCCTCCCTCTACTGGCGGGAGGTGCTGCCGCGCCAGAAGCTCAGCGCCGACAGCATCCACGACTACGGCCCCGGCGTGATCGAAGAGGTCGGTCACGCCACCCATGTTCGTCTCAACATCTACCCCGACGGCGGCATCAGCCGGCTGCGTGTCTTCGGGCGCATTACAAGGGCCGGCACCCCATAAACGACCAACATAGGACGGAGGAGCGTCACATGAAGGAGATCGAGATAAAGCCGCTGACACGCGAGGCATTCGCGCCATTCGGCGACGTGATCGAGACTGAAAACGCCTACAGTTTCCCCATCAACGGCGGAAAATGCACCCGCTACCATGACCTTGCCAAGATCGAGACCACCGGCGAAAAGGCCCGGCCAATGATCAGCCTGGTGCGCGGCGAGCCCTATCCGCTGCCATTGAAGCTGACCATGGTCGAACGCCACCCCCTCGGCAGTCAGGCCTTCATTCCCTTGACCGATAACCCTTTTCTGGTTGTCGTTTCGGCAGAGACGAAAGAAGGCCCGAGCGAGCCGATTGCCTTCCGGACCTCACCGGGCCAGGGCGTCAACATCGCCCGCAATGTCTGGCATGGCATCCTGACGCCGCTCGACGACGTCTCCGACTTCGCCGTGATCGACCGCGGCGGCGAAGGCATCAACCTTGAAGAGCATTTCTTCGAGGAGCCTTTCCTGCTGCGCTGACGACGGGTTCGAAACCAGAGGACGGGCCCGCTCCATCGGAGTGGGCGCCGTCATCTCTTCATGCGCGATCTAATATCCGCCGTCGCGCCTGAACCTGGTCGGGGTGTAACCGGTCAAACGGCGAAAATCGCGAGAGAAATGGTACGGGTCGGGATAGCCGCAATGCGCGGCAACCGCTGAAACCTTCGCGCCGGGCTCGACCAGCTGGCGTTTCGCCTGGTTGATGCGCTCGTGGCGCAGCCAATCCATCGGCGTCGTGCCGATCGTATCCTTGAATCTGCGAAAGAGTTGCGACGGGCTGAGACGTGCGAGAGCGGCAAGCTCGTTGATCGTCCAGGCCTTTGCAAGGTCCTTTCTGACCGCCGCAAGCACGCCGGTTATCCGATCGCGCAATGCAGGATCGTCGGTTGGTGCGGCACCGGCCAATCGCGGCGCACTCAGATTGGCAATCAGACCGGCAATCGCCGCGCTGACCAGTGCATCCGTTGCCGACGTGCGCTCGTCGAGATAGCCGATGACAGCCTGGAACGCAGCCCGTGCCGCTTCGCGATCGGAAGGTTCGAACAGCGGTGACTGTTGTACATTGAGGAAGGCATAGACATCGTCCAGCCCGTGTCCCTCGACGCCCATCCAGAGATAGCGCCATTCCCCGGCATCGGGCGCACAGCGATGCTCATAGGCCTGCGATGTGTCCAACCAGATCGACATGTCCTTCTGGGCGACGAACCGCTGTCCGCGCACCTCGATCAACCCCTGTCCCGCAGTGGTGTGAACCAGCACATGCTGGTGGAAGCGCTTGCGGATCGGTGGTTCCTCAGGCAACGCCACCCGAGCGCCGGCGACCAGCGCGGTGTAGGGAAACGCCCCGGCGAGACGCGCCGGTGTGTGAAAATAGATCTCTTCGCGCTCAGCCAACATGCGCGACACTCTGCATGCCGATGCGGGTTTTGTCCATTATCTTGCGAGAGCGCTGCATTTCATCGATCTGCCCGATGACGTTATCATGCAGTTTTTGCAGGGAGTGGCAGATGGCGGAGACCTTATCGACACAGGGCCGAGTGGAGGCAGCGTTCGCTCCCTTGTCTCCAGATTTCGCGCGCGATCCCTATCCCACCTATAAGGCGCTGCGCGACAAGGGCGGCCTGCACTATTTCGAGGATTTCGACATCTGGCTGGCGTCGCGCTTCGAGGACGTCTCGGCAATCGTCATGGACAAGCGCATGGTCCGCTCGCTCGAGGACATCGCAACATCAGAGGAAATCGCCGCCATCCAGCGCGCCGGCAACTGGCACGACATGCCGCATCACTCGCGCTTCGTGCAGTTCAGCCTGCTCGACAGCGACGGCGCCATACACGACCGGCTGCGCAAGCAGGTCTTCAAACTTTTCACGCCAGCGATGATCGCCAAGCTGCGCGATCAGATCCAGGCCTATGTCGACAGGCTGATCGACAGCCTTGCCGATCGCGGCCAGATCGATTTCGTCGACGATCTCGCGGCCCACGTACCCGGCCACATCATCGGCCGCCTGCTTGGCGTCCCCGACGAGGACTGTCCCCAGCTGCGCATCTGGTCCGAGAACATCGTCCAGTTCTTCGACGTCGACCGGTCGGATGAACGCAAGCGCATCGCCGAGACGAACACCACCGAATTCTACGAATACCTGACGGCACTGAAACACGAGCGCGAGCGAAGCCCCAAGGACGATCTCATCTCGGTTCTCATCGAGGCCGAGCGCGCCGGCGCGATGAGTTCAGACGAGTTCATTTCGACGTGCATGCTGATACTGATGGCCGGCCATGGGTCGACGATCGACGTGCTTGGAAGCGGCATGCATGCGCTACTGCGCTTTCCCGAACAGATGGCGCGGCTGCGCCGGGATCCGGCACTGATCCAGACGGCGGTGCAGGAGATGTTCCGCTACGAATCGCCCCTGCCGTTCTTCCATCGTCACTGCATCGAGGAGGTAGAAATCGGCGGACGAAATTTCGCGCGCGGCACGAAGTTCGGGCTGCTTTATGGAGCGGCGAACCGCGACCCCAAACAGTTCGAAAACGCCGATACATTCGACATCGGCCGCACCCCCAACAGGCACCTGGCCTTCGGCGGCGGCGTGCACTTCTGTCTCGGCAACCATCTCGCCCGGCTCGACATGGACATCATCTTCAGCACCTTGCTGCGGCGCTTCCCGACGATCGAACTTGTTGATGAAAAGCCGGAATATAAGCGCGGCCTCTCGGTGCGCGGGCCGAAGCGGCTGCAGATCGCCATCAAACCGACCTGAACGCCGGCAAGCGCGCGATCCAGCGCAATGCAATACGACCGATTTCAGATTTGAGTGGAGACCATGCAATGCCCAGGATTGTTTTTGTGGATGCGGAGGGGAAGTCGACGGAGGTGCAGGCTGAAGAGGGCCAGTCGGTGATGTCGGCAGCCGTCCAGAACGGCATCGATGCCATCGCCGCCGAATGCGGCGGCTCCTGCGCCTGCGGCACCTGCCACTGTTACATCGATGGTGCGTGGGCAGACAGGCTGCCGTCGCCCGACTATCAGGAGCAGGATATGCTGGATTGCGTCGTCAATCCGGAGGAAAGAAGCCGTCTCAGCTGTCAGATCACCGTCTCCGACGCGCTTGACGGCCTCGTGGTGCATCTGCCGGCCGGGCAATATTGATCGAGGGCGGTTGAGCCACCGTCCGCCGCCAAGCGCAAAAAGGCCGGAGCCGCAGGAATCTCCACGGTCCGGCCAGCCTTCGCGGGGGGAAGGTATGAGAGGCCGGGGCATCGTTTGCCCCGGCCTTTTTCCTATTCGGCGAAGAAGGCGAAGCGCACGATGAAGAGCGCCGCGACCAACTGCGTTGCCGGATGGATGACGCTCCACTTGCCGGTGAACACCTTGAGCACGACATAGCTCACGAAGCCGAAGGCAAGGCCGTTGGCGATCGAGTAGGTAAAGGGCATGGCGAGTGCCGTGAGTGCGGCAGGCGCCGCTTCCGTCAGGTCGTCCCAGTCGACTTCCGTCAGTTCGCGCATCATCAGGCCGGCGACATAGAGCAGTGCCGGTGCCGTCGCATAGGACGGGACGGCCGCTGCCAGCGGCGAGAAGAACAGCGCGGCAAGGAAGAGCACGCTGACGGTCAGCGCCGTCAGACCCGTGCGGCCGCCAGCCTGGACGCCCGAGGCGCTTTCGACATAGGCCGTGGTGCTGCTGGTGCCGATCAGCGAACCGGCAACGATGGCGGTGCTGTCGGCGAGAAGCGCGCGGCCGAGACGGCTCGGCTTGCCTTCTTCGACCAGCTTGGCGCGCTTGGCCACACCGATCAACGTACCCGTGGCATCGAAGACTTCGACGAGCACGAAGACGAGGATCACGTGGACCAGGCCGCCATGCAGCGCGCCCATGATATCGAGCTGCATGAAGGTCGGCGCGATGCTCGGCGGGGCGGAAACGATGCCCTTGAACTCGCTGACACCCAGCAGCATCGACAGGATGGTGACGACGAGGATGCCGATCAGGATCGAGCCGCGGACCTTGAGCGAATCGAGCACGGCGATGACGAAAAAGCCAAGGATCGCCAGCAGCGGACCGGTCTGCTTCAGGTCGCCGAGGCCGACCAGCGTCGCCGGATTGTCGACGACGATACCGGCATTCTTCAGTGCGATGATACCGAGGAAGAGACCGATACCGGTAGCAATTGCGCTTCTGAGCGAATGCGGAATGCCGGCGATCAGCCAGCTTCGGACCCCTGTTACGGTCAGGATCAGGAAGATCACGCCGGAGATGAACACGGCGCCCAGCGCCTGCTGCCAGCTGAAGCCGAGGGCTGCAACGACGGTGAAGGCGAAGAAGGCGTTGAGGCCCATGCCCGGCGCCATGCCGATCGGCCAGTTGGCGACGAGCGCCATGACGGCCGAGCCGAGCGCCGCGGCAATACAGGTCGCGACGAAGACGGCATCCCTATCCATGCCCGTGGTCGACAGAATGTCGGGGTTGACGAAGATGATGTAGGACATCGTCAGGAATGTCGTAACGCCGGCGATCACCTCGGTGCGCACGGACGAGTCATGCTCTTTTAACTTGAAAAGTCGTTCAAACATATTTCCTCCCTTGGCGGCGTCGCCACGACGCAGCCGAACGACAGAGATCGGGACACAGTCTCCTCCAGTACCCGACCAGTGCATTTCGATCATCCCCGGATAATCCGGTGCGATCGCATCACGAACCGTTTGCGGCCCGTGCCGGGCGGGCGATCGTCCGCCCCCTTGAGACGACGCGAATGCCCTTGTGCACAGCCTGCGGATTGTGCGTCTTCCCGCGGCCGACCGCTAGCCGTCCATTCCAGGGTTCGGCAATGAAAGACTTTCAAATTTTTCGGAGCATTTGCCGCCAATCGGCAGGTCGGTTCGTGATCTTTCGCCACCGGTTTCAGCGGCTGAAGCACGCGGAAAAATATGGCCGGACTGCCTCTTGACCTTCCAACGGTGGGAGACCCCATGTTTGTTTCACATCGAAAAGAAGGAGACAAGCGATGCAGAATTACAAGATCGACAACATGACCTGCGGACATTGCGCCGGCAGCGTACAAAAGGCGATCCTGAGCGTTGATCCGCAGGCAACCATCAAGGTCGATCTCGGCGCGCGCGAGGTCAGCGTGGACACGGCCGCCGCATCCGGCCCGATCGCCGAAGCGCTGAAGGCGGCAGGCTACGAGAGCCGCCAACTCTAGATCAAGATCGCCACGGTGCCTCCAGTCACCGGTTGGCGCCTTGGCCTCGTGCCGAGGCGTTTGCCGTCTAACGTCGCCGGACCGAGGCCAAGGTCCATTCGCTCCACCACACGCCTTGACCTTACAACGGTGGGAAGCTTTAGCTTGCCGGCTGCGCATCTTCACGGAGACCGAGCATGCAGCACGACGAACACCACGCAACTCGACATGATCACCGCAGGGTGACGGCAGGCCCCTCACAAGGCGAAGGCACGTCGCTCAACCGCCTCGCCCTATCTGCGACGGTGCATTGCCTGACCGGCTGCGGCATCGGCGAGGTGCTCGGCATGGTCATCGGCTCGGCGTTCGGCTGGGGCAATGTCCAGACCATCGCGCTTGCCGTATTCCTTGCCTTTGTCTTCGGCTATGGCCTGACCATGTTTCCACTGATCAAAGCAGGCATGCCGTTCGCCGCGGTCCTGAAGCTCGCGCTTGCGGCCGACACGGCGTCCATCGTGATCATGGAGATCGTCGACAACGCCCTGATGCTGATCATCCCGGGTGCGATGGATGCGGGCGTTACGTCCCTCCTCTTCTGGGCGAGCCTCGCGATTGCCCTCATCGTCGCCGGCGCTGCCGCCTTTCCCGTCAATCGCTGGCTGATCGCGCGGGGCAAGGGTCACGCCGTCGTGCATTCGCATCACCGGCACTGAGCAAGTGGGTCGATGCATATTGGCCGAAGAAATGTTTCAAACCGCCCTTGACCTTCCCATCGTTGGAAGCCCCATCTTCCGATAAAAGAACAGGAAAAGGACCACGATCATGGGATCTGTGACCACCATCGAAGCGAAAAGCGCCGTAGCAATTCCCGGCAATGCCCTGACGGCCAGCATACCGGTCGAAGGCATGACATGTGCTTCGTGCGTCGCGCGCGTCGAGAAGGCCATCCGCGCAGTCCCAGGGGTCACGTCCGCCTCTGTCAACCTTGCAACCGAACGGGCCGACGTCCGGTTCGATGGAACGACCAAGACCGCCGACATCGTCAAGGCGATCGAGAACAGCGGCTATGGCGCCGCTGAGGAATCGGTCGAACTGGCGATCGACGGCATGACCTGCGCCTCCTGCGTTGCCCGCATCGAGAAGGCGTTGAAGGCAGTTCCCGGCGTGACGCAGGCCAATGTCAATCTTGCGACCGAGCGCGCCACCGTGCGCCTGACCAAGGGAATTGCCACCACGACCGCACTGGAAGAGGCCGTGCGCGCGGCCGGTTACGGCGCCAAGCGCATCACCGGCGACGAGAGCACCGACGAGGAAGCCGAAAAGCGCGAGCGCGAAACCCGGCGCCTCAGCCGTTCGCTATTGGTTGCCGCAGCCCTGACATTGCCGATCTTCGCGATGGAGATGGGCTCGCATTTCATTCCGGCCGTGCACGACTTCGTCATGATCAACATCGGCATGCAGGAGAGCTGGTATCTGCAGTTCGTGTTGGCGACGCTCGTGCTTTTCGGCCCGGGCTTACGCTTCTACCAGAAGGGTATCCCGGCCCTTTTGCGTCTCGCGCCCGACATGAATTCGCTCGTCGCCATCGGCACGGCCGCCGCCTGGGGCTATTCGGTCGTTGCCACCTTCGCATCCGGGCTGCTGCCCGAAGGCACAGCCAACGTCTATTATGAGGCCGCAGCCGTCATCGTGACGCTGATCCTTCTTGGCCGGGTGCTCGAAGCCCGCGCCAAGGGCCGCACCTCCGAAGCGATCAAGCACCTGATGGGCCTGCAGGCAAAGACGGCGCGCGTCGTTCGCGACGGGGAAACGATCGAGATTCCGCTCGCCGATGTTCATTCGGGCGATACCGTGCTGGTGCGTCCCGGCGACCGCGTGCCGGTCGACGGAACCGTCCTCGACGGCAATTCCTACGTCGACGAGTCGATGATCACCGGCGAACCGGTTCCCGTCGAAAAGATCGTGGGCGCTGACGTCGTCGGCGGCACCATCAACAAGACGGGGTCCTTCACCTTCCGCGCAACCAAAGTCGGTGCCGATACGGTGCTTGCGCAGATCATTCGCATGGTCGAACAGGCCCAGGGCGCCAAACTGCCGATCCAGTCGCTGGTCGACCGGGTAACGGCGTGGTTCGTTCCGGCCGTCATCGCTATTGCCGCCGTCACCTTCGCGATCTGGCTGGTCTTCGGCCCGGATCCGGCGCTGACCTTCGCGCTCGTTAACGGCGTCGCGGTGCTGATCATCGCCTGCCCCTGCGCCATGGGCCTGGCGACCCCGACCTCGATCATGGTCGGTACCGGTCGTGCCGCCGAAATGGGTGTCTTGTTCCGCAAGGGCGAAGCACTACAGACCCTGCGCAATGCCGAAATCATTGCCGTCGACAAAACAGGCACGCTGACCAAGGGCCGTCCGGAACTGACCGATCTCGACACATCAGCCGGTTTTGAGCGCAGCGAGGTGCTTGCACTCGTCGCCGCCGTCGAAACCCGATCCGAACACCCGATCGCCGAAGCAATCGTCGAGGCTGCGAAGGCCGAAGGCGTCGCGATCCCGGCGCCTTCGAACTTCGAGGCTGTCCCCGGCTTCGGCGCCAGCGCCGTCGTGAATGGGCGGAGTGTCCATGTCGGCGCCGACCGGCTGATGGCCCGGCTGAAGCTCGACGTCTCGGTGTTTGCCGGCCAGGTGGCCCGCCTCGGCTCGGAAGGCAAGAGCCCGCTCTATGCGGCGATCGACGGCAAGCTTGCCGCCATCATCGCCGTTGCCGATCCGATCAAGGAAACGACGCCGCAGGCGGTCCGCATGCTGCACGATCTCGGTCTCAAGGTGGCGATGATCACCGGCGACAACCGTCGCACGGCAGAAGCGATCGCCGCCAAGCTCGGCATCGACGAAGTCATCGCCGAGGTGCTGCCCCACGGCAAGGTTGCCGCCCTGAAACGCTTGAAGGCCGACGGCCGCGCCGTCGCCTTCGTTGGCGACGGCATCAACGATGCGCCGGCCCTTGCCGAAGCCGATGTCGGACTTGCGATCGGGACCGGCACCGATGTCGCGATCGAAAGCGCCGATGTGGTGCTGATGTCCGGCGATCTGCTGGGTGTACCAAACGCGATCGCCCTGTCGAAGGCAACGATCCGCAACATCAAGGAAAACCTGTTCTGGGCCTTCGCCTATAACGCGGTTCTGATCCCGGTTGCAGCGGGTGCACTTTATCCCGCCTATGGCCTGCTGCTCTCGCCGATCTTCGCTGCCGGTGCGATGGCCCTTTCCAGTGTCTTCGTGCTCGGAAACGCGCTGCGGCTAAGGGGCTTTCACGGCATCATCGTGGAAACGCCAGCGGCACGATGACGTTAAGGTCTCCCCCGGTGGGTCACGCCAACGTGGCGCCCGCCGGGAAGAATTCCTATATTCGACTCGAATACTCGCGCTCTGCGCGCCTCTCGAAAGGTGAAGTCATGAACATCGGCGAAGCCGCACGCGCCTCCGGCGTCTCGACGAAGATGATCCGCTATTACGAAACGATCGGCCTCATTCCGCCGGCCGATCGCAGCGGGGCCGGCTATCGCAATTACGGCGACAACGATGTCCACACTCTGCGCTTCATCCGCCGCTCCCGCGATCTCGGCTTCACCGTCGAGCAGATGACCGACCTTCTGACGCTCTGGCGCGATCGTTCGCGCGCCAGCAGCGAGGTGAAGAAGATCGCGCTCGAGCATGTCGAGATCCTTGAACGCAAGGCGGAGGAACTGAGGGCCATGAGCCGGACGCTGAAACATCTGGCCGCAAACTGCCACGGCGACGGTCGGCCGGACTGCCCGATCCTCGACGATCTCGCCGACATGGCGAACGAACCCGGCAAGGCCCTAGAGCCTGCGCGCTTTGGCCCGGCAGGTATTGACCCGGTCCGCAACCGCCGACAGGCCTGAGAACAAAGAAACCTCGCCGGGGCTCACGCATTCGTGAGCCCGAGCCCTGCCGGCAGCATTGACAGGAATCGACGGCGTTTCTACGGATTGGTGATGGAAAAGGTTGGAAATGCATATCGGCGTCTGCTGACGATGCTCAAGCTGGTGACGATGCTGTCGCTGGCTGTGCTGCCTTTTTCCAGCGCTGCCGGCATGACCCATGTCGCATCGCACGCAGCTATGCAGATGCACGCGGCGATGCAGCCGGATGCCTCGGTCGATATCAGCGCGCCGGCGCTGAGCGAGCATTGCCTGGAGGCAGACAGCGGCAAGACAAAGCCCATTAGCGATAGCGGCAAGGCCGATAAGAAGGACTGCTGCAAGACGTTCTGCGCCTCCGTCGCCGTTCTTGCCGAAGCCGACGAAGCCCGGTTCGGCGTGCCACGCGCCACCTTGAGCTTTGGCCTGCAGTCGCAACTCAGCCCCGGCGACCGCGCGGGCTTGCACCGCCCTCCAAGAGCCTGATCCCGTGAACAGCTGACCGCGTCTCGCGGTCTAGGTCTTGGCCTGCCCGGCTTTGCCGGTCGGACGCCGAAATCCATCATTCACATTTCAGGTTGAACCATGAAACGTCTGTTTCCCATGGCGCTCCTGCCCATCCTTCTGGGCGGATGCGCGACGACAATGCCTGCCGAGGTGACAAGCCTCGCCGATCCCTCGGAGAGTTCCGCCGCCGCCAACAGCCAGACCTACCGAAGCCCCGTTGCCGGCTACATCCACCGCGAGCCGGTTGGTCCAAAACCTTGGGTGCCGCTCAACGACGCCCAGTCTCCCGCCAAGGGAGAGGCATCATGAACAGGCAAAGGTTCAAGCTCGCCGCGATTATCGGCTTGCCGCTGCTGCTCGCCGGCTGCGCGACAAACGCTGAGTATTCGGCAAATGATGCCGGCTTCACCGCCGTCGAGGCCAAGGTCGGCGCCGGCACGGCGAAAAAAAGCGTCTGGATCCAGAACCGCAATCAGGCCGAGAAGGCCCGGGCCCAGGTGAAAACTCTGCTGGCACGCAAGTCGGTCGATGCCGATACCGCGGTGCAGATCGCGCTTCTCAACAACAAGGGCCTGCAGGCCGCCTATGCCGATCTCGGCGAGGCGTCAGCGGATGCCTGGCAGGCAACGATGTTGCTCAACCCGACGGTTTCGATCGGCACCACCGGAATCGGAGCGCCGGAGCTTCAAGCCTATCGCGCCATCGAAGGACTGGTCACCACCAATATCCTGGCGCTCATGACACGGGAGAAGACCATCGCCGTCGCCGACGCGCGTTTCCGTCAGGCGCAGCTTGCGGCGGCCTTGAGGACGCTTGCGCTCGCGGCGGAGACCCGCCGCGCATGGGTAGAGACGGTTTCGGCCTGGGAGACGGTCGCACAGCTCAACCGAGCGCAGGCCGCCGCCGACGCATCCTCCGAACTCGCCGCCAAGCTCGGAGAAACTGGTTCCATGGGCAAGGGCGACCAGGCACGCGAGCACGTCTTCAATGCCGAACTCGCCGGACAGGTGGCGGAAGCCCGCCTTGCCGCGCGCCTTGCCAAGGAGAACCTCACCCGGAAAATAGGGCTTTGGGGCGGAGACGCCGATTACGAGGTGCCGAACCGGTTGCCTGACCTACCGAAGACCCTTTCCCGCCGGGACAGCATCGAGGCCGAAGCGCTCAAGCGCCGTGTCGACCTGCAGATGGCCCGCCTTGACCTTGAGGCCGTGGCAAAATCCTATCGGTTAACGGAGGCGACACGCTTCGTCAGCGATCTCACGCTCGTCGCAGGCGCAGAAGCCGAGCGCGAACGCGAAGACGGGGACACTAAGGTCGAAACCACCGGCCAGGCGGAGCTGGAGTTTTCCATCCCGATATTCGACACCGGCCAGGCGCGCATGCGCAAGGCGGAACTGGCGCATATGCGCGCCGCCAACCTGCTGGCCGAGAAGGCCGTCAACGTCCGCTCGGAAGCCCGCTCGGCCTATCAGGCCTATCGGTCGCGCTACGACATCGCCAGGCACTATCGCAACAACGTCGTGCCCTTGCGCAGCAAGATCGATGAGGAAGCCACCCTCAGCTACAACGGCATGATCACCAGCACCTTCGAATTGCTCGCCGACACGCGCGCCAAGGTGGACTCGGTGATCCTCACCATCAACGCCAAACGCGAGTTCTGGCTCGCCGACGCCGATCTGATGACGGCCATCCATGGCGGCGGTGCGGAGAGCGCCGAGGTCGAGACGGCTGCCCCCGCAGCGGCCGATGCGGATTGAAAGGGATCATGACCATGTTCAACAGACGACAAATTCTCGGCGCAGGCGCGGCACTCGTTTCGACCACCGCCTGGGCACAGACCTCGACATCCGGCCTGCCGGAGGCGGCAGGCATGGACAATGCCGCCACACAAAAACCGCTCGTGCCGATGAGCGGGCCGGACTACCAGCCGGTCGTGACGCTCAATGGCTGGACGCTGCCGCACCGGGTGAACAACGGCGTCAAGGAATTCCACCTGGTCGCCGAACCGGTGGAACGCGAGATGGCCGACGGCATGACCGCCTATCTCTGGGGCTATAACGGCCAGTCTCCCGGCCCGACGATTGAGGCGGTCGAGGGCGACCGGGTGCGCATCTTCGTCACCAACAAGCTGCCGGAGCACACCACGATCCACTGGCACGGCATGATCCTGCCATCGGGAATGGACGGCGTCGGCGGCCTGTCGCAGCCGCATATCCCGGCGGGCAAAACCTTCGTCTACGAGTTCGATCTCGTGAAGTCCGGCACCTTCATGTACCACCCGCATGCCGACGAAATGGTGCAGATGGCCATGGGCATGATGGGCTTCTTCGTCATCCACCCGAAGGATCCGGCCTTCATGCGGGTCGACCGCGACTTCGTCTTCCTGCTCAACGCCTACGACATCGACCCAGGCACCTATGTCCCGCGCATCATGGAGATGACGGACTTCAACATGTGGTGCTGGAACAGCCGCATCTTCCCGGACATCGATCCGCTGGTTGTTTCCAAGAATGATCGGGTGCGGGTGCGCGTCGGCAACCTCACCATGACCAACCACCCGATCCACATGCACGGCTATGATTTCGAGGTGACCTGCACCGATGGCGGCTGGGTCCGCCCGGAAGCCCGATGGCCGGAGGTGTCGATCGACATTCCCGTCGGCGCCATGCGCGCCTATGAGTTCGATGCCAAGTACGAAGGCGATTGGGCGATCCATTGCCACAAATCGCACCACACGATGAATGCGATGGGCCACGATATCCCGACCTTCATCGGTGCCGACAAGACCCAAGTCGCGGCCAAGATCCGCAAGATCAAGCCCGACTACATGCCCATGGGCACGGCCGGGATGGCCGACATGGGCGAAATGGAAATGCCGCTTCCCGACAACACGATCCCGATGATGACGGGCTGGGGCCCGCACGGCGCGTTGGAGATGGGCGGCATGTTCTCGGTGGTGAAGGTGCGCGAAGGCATCTCCGCCGGCGATTACAGCGACCCCGGCTGGTACGAAAACCCGCCGGGAACGCAGGCCTGGGAATGGACCGGCGCGCTGCCGGAAGCCACCCGCGCAACCGATGCCAAGACAGTGATCACGCCGCCTCCGCCAAGAAAAGGCTGACCGCCATGACCTGTACCAACGCAACCAAGGAAACCAAGATGAAGATGACACTTTTCGCACTGGCGTTGCTCGCCGCATCCTCACTCGCCTCGCCGATGCTGGCCAGCGGTTCCCACGCCGGCGGCCACGATGCCGTGTCGGTCGGCGAGCCGGGCGACGCCAAGAAGGCGACCCAGACCGTGCGCGTGACGATGAAGGAAACCGATGACGGCAAGATGATCTTCACGCCGGCAAGCATCAAGGTGCGCCAGGGGCAGACCGTGCGCTTCGCCATCAAGAATGTCGGCGAGCTCGGGCATGAATTCGTGCTCGACGACAAGGCGCAGATCCAGGAACACAAGGCCGCGATGGAGAAGTTTCCAGAGATGGAACACGACGATCCGAATGCCATTCGGCTTGAGCCCAGCCAATCCGGCGAGATCGTCTGGACTTTCACAAACAACGGCACTTTCGAGTTCGCCTGCCTGGTCCCCGGCCACTACGACGCCGGCATGCATGGTCCGCTCGAAGTTGTGAAGAAGTGACTGTAACCCATTGAAAGGATAACATCATGAAAACGTTTGTAACATTGCTCGCCACCCTGGTCATGGCCGTATCGGCCCAGGCTGCGGAATTCACCAAGGGAACGGTCAAGAAGCTGGATACCGCAGCCAAGAAAGTGACGATCGCCCACGAGGATCTCAAGAACCTCGACATGCCTGCCATGACCATGGTGTTCCGGATCAAGGACGAGGCTATTCTGGCCAAGCTGAAGGAAGGTGCGCCAATCGAGTTCGTGGCCGACCGGGTCGATGGCAAGCTCACCGTGACCGAGATCAAGTAATCCAGTGTCCAAGGCCCGGTATAACAACAATCCCGGGCCTTGGACGACCAGGCCGAACTGAAGGAAAGGAGCGTCCGATGTTGGACGTCAAACGCAGACATTTCATCGCTGGTGCGATCATGGGCATGACAATGCTCACAGCCTCCGCGGCGATCGCGGCAGGCCCGATGACCGTCTACAAAGATCCACAATGCGGCTGCTGCGAACAATGGGCGGAAGCGATGGAGGCCGCAGGCTTCAAGGTCGAGATCCGCGATGAAGCCGATATGACGCCGATCAAGACCCGGTTCGCCGTGCCGGCCGACATGGAGGGTTGCCACACCGCCGTCATGGACGGCTACGTCATTGAGGGGCACGTGCCGCTGGAGGCCGTACAAAAACTCATGACCGAGAGACCGGATATATCAGGCATCGCCGTGCCCGGCATGCCCGCAGGTTCGCTCGGCATGGGCAACGACCCGCAGGCGTCCTACGACGTCTACACCATCGCCAAGACCTCCGGCGTAGCGCCGACCATCTATTACAAGGTGCGGCCGGCGCAGTAACGCAGGCATGCGTGGGCGATATAGCCTCAGGCGGCGCGCCAGGCGCCGTCTTCTGCCCGGGCCAGCAAGGGTGTGCGGAACACACCCTTCACCCGTTCCGGCCAATGCGGCGCGAGATCGGCCAGGGGCTGTCTCCAACGCTCGGTCTGCAGCATGGCGGCACCGACCGCAATCGGCTCGATGCCGCAGGTCTCCATGAGCGTCAGCCCGGCAACGATCGACGTGCCACTGGAGATGACGTCATCGACGAGCCCCACCCGCTTGCCCTCAAGAAGCGGCAGCATGCGCGGATCGACGTAAAGCCGCTTCTTCTGGTCGGGCGTAGTGATCGACGACAGCGGCACGGAGAGGTCGTCGACATACCAGAACTTGCGCGATGTGCCGAGCGGCACATAACGCGCATGGCCAAGCTTGCGGGCGACGGCGGCGGCCAAGGTCAGCCCCAGCGTCGGCAAGCCGGCGATGACGTCCGGTTCGAACGGCGCGAGCCTTGCGGCCAGTTCCGTTGCCAGAGCTTCCTCGACCGCGAAACTCGCCTGGTTGATGATCAGCGACGCCAGCGCATGTTTGCCATCGGAGAGTGGCCGGATCGGTAGCGGGATCTGGCGACCGTCTTCAAGAATTGCCGGGAAGAAATCGCGATAACCGCTTCCAGTATCGAAACTTTTCGGCGGAAATACATCCTGCCAGAATTCATGCGGCTGCATCGGTACTGTCCTCTTCTGCGCCACTCAGGCTTCGAACGAAAGGCGATGAAAACACCGGCGGACTGTTCTGGTTCCGGCGGTTTTCGTCTATACCGTTTACCACTTCGATCAAACCGAAAGGGCGCCCCGGCAGACGCAAATCTGGGGAATTCGACGGCCCTGCTCCAACAGACATGCAAGGAACTGCCAGACAATGCGCGTGCCAGATGGGATCACCAACGACCTGCCCTTCCTCACCGAATTCCGTCGCGATCTGCACGCCCACCCGGAGCTTGGCTTCGAGGAGGTTCGCACAAGCGATCTGGTCGCGAAACTACTTGAAGAAGCCGGCCTTAAAGTCCACCGTGGCCTTGGAAAAACCGGCGTCGTCGGCACTTTGCAGATCGGCAACGGCACCCGCTCGATCGGCCTGCGCGCCGACATGGATGCGCTCGCCATGCCGGAGCTTGCCGAACGGCCGTACAAGTCGAAAGAAGACGGCAAGATGCATGCCTGCGGCCATGACGGCCACACCGCCATGCTTCTTGGCGCCGCCCGCCACCTCGCCGGGACGCGCAATTTTTCCGGCACGGTGCATTTCATCTTTCAACCGGCCGAAGAAGGTCGCGGCGGCGCGAAGCGCATGGTCGAGGATGGCCTCTTCCAACTCTTCCCCTGCGACGCGGTCTACGGCCTGCATAACATGCCCGGCCTCGACCCGGACGAGATGGCCGTGGTGGCCGGGCCGCAGCTCGCTTCCTCCGACAGCTGGCGGCTGACCTTCCGTGGTGTCGGCACCCATGGCGCCAAGCCGCATCTCGGCCGCGACCCGGTGACGGCAGCCGGCACCTTCCTCGCCTCGCTGCAATCGATCGTCGGCCGCGTCGTCGATCCGCTGCAGCCGGCCGTCGTCAGCGCCTGCTCCGTGCGCGCCGGCGACCCGAAGGCGCTCAACGTCATCCCCGATACGGTCGAGATTGGCGGCACGGCGCGCGCCTACACGCCTTTAGTCCGCGACCAGCTTGAGGAAGAGATCGGCCGTCTGGCGCGAGGCACCGCCGAGATGTACGGCATCAAGGTCGACTACGCGTTCGAACGTCGCATTCCGCCCGTGGTCAATGATGCCGACGCGAGCGAACGTGCGCTTTCGGCAGCCCGTGCGGTCTTCGGCGAAAAGACCCGCACGCGGTTTCCGCCATCGACAGCGGGCGACGACTTCGCCTTCTTCGGGCTCGAAGCCCCCGGCTGCTACGTCTGGCTCGGCAACGGACCTGCCGTCGATGGCGCCCTTCACCACAACACGGCCTATGACTTCAACGACGACGCCATCGGCCCCGGCGTCACCTTCTGGACGACATTAGTGGAGCAGGAGTTGAGCGCTTCGGCAGACCGTTGAGCTGATACCGTTTCCGGGGAATCGCGGTGGCCTTGGTTGCGCTGCCTGTTTCGAACGAGAAGCAGTCCGAGCAAATCAGGGGCAGACGTTCACGCCGCAGGAACTCCGGCGACGCATCTACCGAGTTACGCCTTCTGCCGACTGGTCCGAGAGACTTGGTCTTGGGAGGCGGCGCACTCAGGCTTCGCTCGGTCGGCGGACGGAGGCGCGGTGATCAGCGAAAGCAGTCGCGGGGCGACAATCGTCGCCCCCTTGGTACATCAGAGCACTTCGAGCACGGGATTTTCGAGAAGCCTTCCCGTCACCACATCGGCAATGCCGCGATCGGTCTGGTGCGGCCCTGCATTGCAGGCTAGCGTCGCTCCGAAGCAGGCCTTGAAGACGAGGTAGGGCGGCTGCCAATCCACGACCCGCCCTACAGCATCGCGCAGTGCAGCAAAGCCAGCGGACACATCCGCCAACGGTGCATCGGAGACGAGGCCACACAGCGGCAATGGTAGCACCGCGTCGATCTTGCCTGCGGATGCGACAGCCATACCCCCACCGGCGGCGATGACGGCATTGGCCGCCACCATCATGTCGCGGGCATTGCCGCCGAAGACCGTCAGGTTGTGGCTGTCGTGCGAAACGGTGGTCGCGAAAGCGCCGCGCCACGCTCCCCAACCGGTGAGCAGTCCGACGCGCGGCCTGCTGTCGGCGCGGCCATGGCGATGGGCGACGGCAATCAGCGTCGCGCCTCGCGGCGGAACGACAAAACCGTCCTCGACCTCAGCCACGACCTCGCCCCATTGCGTAAAGCGGGGGCGATCGATCGTCGCCACACGCACCTTCGAACCCGTCGCCGGAATGGCGAAATCGGTGTCGATCAACGGTTCGATCTTCATAGTGCCGACAAGCACCTCGACGTCGGCTTTCGGCAAGGCATCGATCATCCGCCCGGCCATCGCGACCTGTTTGCCGCCGGCGATCACCGTACGTGCGCGAAAGTCCGAGAGATCCTCGAAGACCACGATATCCGCCCGCCGCCCCGGAGCCACGAGGCCGAGGTCGACGCGGCCGAGGCGAGCAGCGGCGTTCAGCGTCGCGGCGCGCAGCGCCCATTCGGGTTTCAGCCCGTAGCGCACGAGCCGCCGCACGACGTCGTCAAGCCCGCCGGCACGATCGAGATCGTCGGGAAAGACATCGTCCGTGCAAAGCGTCACGGTCTGCGGCAGGTGGCCGAGAGCATTCAGCGCCTCGACGAACTCGGGCAACAGGTGATCATGCGAGCCGCGCAGTTCGATCGACAGCCCGGCGCGAAGCTTGGCCAGCAGATCGTCAGCGGAGACCAGTTCGTGATCCGAGCTGACGCCCGCGGTCACGAAGGCCTGCAGGTCCGCACCGGCAAGGCCGCGTGCATGGCCATTGACCGGCTTGCCCGCGGCAAGTCCTGCCTGGACGATGGCGTGCATGCGCGGATCGCCATCGATAACGCCGCGCATGTTCATCATCTCGGCGATGCCGCCGATCTCCGGCCAGGAGAGCATGGTGGCGATGGCATCGGCATCGAAGTCGGCGCCGGCCAGTTCCAGGCCCGGCGCGGACGGTACGCTAGAGGGCGCCAGCAGAACGCAGCGCAGCGGTAGGTCAGCGATGGCATCCGCAGCCCAGCGCACGCCGGCCATGCCGCTGACATTGCCGAACTCATGCGGATCCCAGACGATCGTCGTGACACCGCGCGGCAGCACCGCGTCGGCATAGGTCGCAGGCGTGACCATCGAACTTTCGACATGCATGTGCGTGTCGATGAGGCCCGGCGACAGGAAGGCACCGGCGGCATCGACGATCGAAGCGGCATCGCCGCGGGTACCCGGGGCATGCACGCTGGCAATCAGCGGACCGACAAGGCCGACGTCGGCTGCGCGCCTTTCACCGGTGACCATGTCGACGACGACGCCGCCGGTGATGAGCATGTCGAACGCCGCGCCCCCTCGCGCCGCTGCGACGGCACGTGCGCGCAGCGCCGGATCCATCAGATCCATTGGTTCGTGCGGACGGGTCACTTGGCGGCTTCCTCCATCAACGCGCCGAGGATCTGGGCTCGTGCCGTTTCAGCATGTACGTCGGTGGCGTATTCGGCGTTGAAGGCGGCATGGCTTTCACGGACCTCGACCACCGTACGTCCGCGGGTAAGCGTGCCTGCCAACTCCGTATCGATACGCGCCTTGCGGAAGGAGACCGCACCTGGATTGACGAATGCGACCGCGGCAGTCGGATCATAGATCGCCATGCCCGGACGCCCGCGGCTTGTGCCAATGGAGACGTAGCCGGACAGCAGATCGGCAATCAGCGCGGCATTGACACCGCCTGCGGCACGAATGGGTGCAATATCATCGGGATAGGCGAAGACCTTGCGGCAGAGGTCGAGGTCTACCATGCGCAACGGCAGTTCGTGCGCCAGCACGATCGCCAAAGCTTCCGGGTCTGCGAAGGCGTTGAATTCAGCGGAAGCCGTATGGTTGCCGCTGGTGACGCCACCGCCCATCCAGGTCAGATCGGTGATCTTCGCCGCCAGATCCGGACGGGCAAGGCAGAGTGCGGCGATGTTGGTCAGCGGGCCGAGCGCCAGGATACGCCTCGGCTCTTTCGCCTCCTCCAACCAGCGGCAGAGTTCGACAAAGGCATCGCTGACCGGCAGCGCTGACGCCGCCGGCAGCGTCAGGCCGGCGGTCGGCATGCCGGTTTCGCCGAGGATCCGCTCCGCCGTTTCCAGCTTGCCGAGCACGGGCAACGCACGTCCCTCATGGATGGGGAACGTCCAGCCGAATGCCATTGCCGCGCTGGCGGCATTGCGCTTGACCTGTTCAAGCGGCGTATTGCCGAAGACGAGCGAGACGCCGTCAAGCGTCTCATTGGCATGGAGAACGACGAGCACCGCTGCGATGTCGTCGAAGCCCATATCCGTATCGATCCAGATACCCATTGCTGGTTACCCGAACCGCTCGAGCCGTGCCGCCTTGGCGACCGGCATATCGAAGGTAAGCTCCGTGCCCGGCTGATGCGCGGGAAGGCCCGCATCCTCCTCGGCCTTGATCGCACCGAGCGGCGTATCGAGCAGATATTCGCGTGTGCTGCCGGAGAAAGAGGCTCCGCGCACAGTGCCTTGGAAAGGACCTGAACCAAGGGTCACCATGCGCGGACGCCACGCAAGCCCTGCCGTGTCAGGCGGCAGGGATTCGGAAAGAGCGATCGGGCCGTTTGCGGCTTTGAGCTTGCCGCCTTCGGCCGCGAAAATGTTCTCGAAGCCGACGAAGTCGGCAACGAAACGGGAAACCGGACGATTGTAGATGTCCTCGGGCGTGCCGATCTGCTCGATGGCGCCGTTCAGCATCACCACGATCCGATCGGCGAGCGACAGTGCTTCACCCTGATCATGAGTGACGAAGATCATCGTCACGCCGGTTTCCTTCTGGACTCGCTGCAGCTCGGTGCGCATCTCGAGGCGAAGCCGGGCATCAAGGTTCGACAGCGGTTCGTCAAGCAGCAGAACCTTCGGCTCCATCACCATCGAGCGGGCAAGCGCCACGCGCTGCTGCTGACCGCCGGAAAGCTCGGCCGGCTTACGTGCCGCGAATTTCGACAGGCCCACGGATTTGAGGCCGGCGGTGACACGCGTTTCGATCTCGCTTGCCGGCAGCTTCTTCAGGCGCAGACCGAAAGCGACATTCTCGAAAACCGACAGATGCGGAAAGAGCGCGTAGGACTGGAAGACGAGCCCGACCGACCGCCTGTTGGCGGAGACCCGGGTGATGTCGGTACCGTCAAGGCTGATGCGGCCCGACGCCGGCGTCAGCAGCCCGGCGATCGAACGCATCGTCGTCGTCTTGCCGCAGCCGGACGGCCCGAGGAACGCCACCAATTCGCCCTTGCGGATCGACAGGTCGAGATCCTTCACTGCAACGGTATCGCCGTAGGCGAGTGTGAGTTTTTCGAGACTGAGGAAGGCGGCGTCAGACATAACGGGAAAATCCTAGGAAGCGTTCGGCAAGGAAAACGATGCCGATGGACATGAAGGCGAGCAGCGCCGAAAGGGCCGCAACCGACGGGTCATAGGTGATCTCCATGTAGGAGAGCATGTCGATCGGCAGCGTGCGCACGCCCGGGCCGGACAGGAACAGCGAGACCGGCACCTGGTTGAAGCTCGTCACGAAGCCGAGGATGAAGGCGGCGAGAATGCCGCTGCGAATGTTCGGCATCACCACGCGGAAGAAGGCGCCAGCGCGCGAGGAGCCGAGCAGAACCGCCGCCTCCTCGATATCGGAGCGCAGGTTGTTGAGGCTCGCCGACACGACGCGCACCGCATAGGGCAGCACCAGCGCCGTATGCGCAAGGAACAGCGCCAGGGTGATGTTGAAGCCGAACGGCACGACGATGTAGCGCAGCAGCGCCAGGCCGACGATGATACCCGGCACGATGATCGGCAGGGACACGATCGTGCGCACGGTCTCGCCGAAGGGCAGCTTGTAGCGCGAAAGGGCGTAGGATGCGGGAATGCCGAGCACGAGTGCCATGGCGGTACCGCCGATGGCAAGGAACATCGACACCGCAAAACTTTCACGGAAGCTTTCGACGGTGAAGACCTTGGCGACCCATTTCAGCGAGAACCCCTGTGGCGGGAAGGCCAGGGTCTCGCCGCCCGACAGCGATGCCGCGACGATGATGAAGAACGGCCCGATCAGGAAGGCGATCACCAGGAGCAGGACGAGGGGAGAAAAGACGCGGGGGGTCATCGCTTGTTCCTCGCGGTGGCGAGCCGTTTCAGGAGCAGATTGGCGGCAAAGCTCATGACGATCAGGATGAAGGCAATGACGCTCGCCGAGACGAAATCACTGGCGACGGTGACGCGCTGATAAAGCAGCGTTTCGAGCATCAGCACCTTGGAGCCGCCGAGGATCGCCGGGGTGATATAGGCGGTCAGCGAACCGGTGAAGACCAGCGTTCCGCCAATGACGAGACCTTCCTTGGTCAGCGGAAGGATGACCTTCCAGAACACCTGGAACCAGTTGGCACCCAATACGCGCGCCGCTGGGATGGCGTCCTTCGGCATGTTCTCGAGCGCACTGATCAGCGACAGGATCATCAGCGGCAGAAACAGCTGCAACAGGCCGATGAACACGGCTGTCTCGGTGAAGAGAAAGCGGATCGGTTCGTCCGAAAGGCCGATGAGCTGCAGCGCCTGGTTGACGATGCCGGTGCGCCCGAGAATGACGATCCAGGCATAGGTTCGCGCGACCGACGAAATCATCAGCGGCAGCACGACGAGGCCGATCATCTGCCCCTTGTTGCGCGGCGAAAGATTGACGATCGCAAAGGCTGCGGCATAGCCGATCACGGCAGAGACGGCCGTCACCATCAGCCCGAGCCGGAACGTGCGCAGGAAGACGGTGCGGTTCAGCGGGTCGGTGAAGAAATCGACATAGGCGACAAGCGACCAGCTGTCGGCGCTGCGAAAGCCTTCGGCAAGCAGAATGACGACAGGCGCCAGAAAGACGATCGCCGCAAAGACCGCCGCCGGCAAAGCGAGCGCCAATGCCTCGGCGCGGTTCTGAAACATCCCTGGTCTTCCTTTCGTCGCGTTCAATCATTGCGGGTCGGTTGAGGTCGCCGGACAGCCGCAAACTGCCCCCATCATGGTGATGGGGGCTTTTGGCGTTGGCTGTTACTGGCCGACCTGGGCGTTCCACTCGGAAAGCCAGGCTTCGCGGTTGTCGAGGGCGACTGCCGACGGAATGAGCTTGAGGCTCTTCACGGTTTCCTCGCCATAGGTGAGGTTTTCAGCGATCTCCGGCGCGACCTTCACGTCCTTGTTGGCCGGGCTGTCGACCAGCTTTTCGGCAAGGGCCGTCTGGATTTCGGTCGAGAGCCAGAAGTCCATGAACTCCAGCGCCAGGTCCTGGTTCTTGGCGCCCTTGGTCAGAACCATGACGTTCATGCCGCCGGTCTGGCCTTCCTTCGGCGCCGCCCACTTGATCGGCAGGCCGAGCTTGGTGAAGCCTTCCCAGGAGAAACGACCGATCGGAGCTGCCCAGATTTCTTCCTGCTGCATCAGCTGCACGAGCTGCGAAGACTTGACGTAGAAGGTGACGATGTCGTCCTTCTTCGCGCCGACGGCGGCAATGGCTTCCTTCAGATCTGGCGTATTCTTGCCGATCGCCTCACCGACCATGTAGAGCGCCGGCGGGCCCTGGTTGGTGGTGACGTTCGGGAAGGCAACGTGGCTGGCGTTCTTCTCGTCGAGCAGGTCGGCCCAGGAGTTCACTTCCATCTTGTCGGAGCGATAGACGATCGACGTTGCGTAGAAGGTGTAGCCGACGCTCATGCCGTCGCCGTTCGGATCCTTGGCGATATCGTAGAGCTTGTTGAAGTTCGACAGCTTCGTGTTGTCGATCTTCTCGATCAGGCCGGCGCGCGAGGCCGAGAGAGCGTCAGCCATGGAGACGACCGCCATGTCGACAACCGGGCTCGCCTTGTTGGCTTCCATCTTCGCCAGGCGCTCGACGCTGTTGCCGGTCTCCACCACCAGCTTGCAGCCGCATTTGGCTTCGAAGGGTGTGTAGACCAGCTCCTTGAAAGCGTCCTGGGCAAAACCGTAGACGGAAATGGTCAGCGTCTTTTCCTGGGCGGAAGCGGCATTGGCGCCGACGAGCAAAAGCGCGCTGGAAGCGAGCAGGATCTTCTTCATGGCTGGTGTTCTCCTTCTGGGGCTGAGGTTCTGGCGTTGGCAGTCGTCTGGCCAGGCTGGAATTGTATCCTGGGCGGTGCGGCGCTCGATTGCCGCACGACCAGCTGCATCGGCACTTCGGCGTCGTCGGCGGTTACCGGCGCGCCGATGGCCGCATCCGTCGGATCGCGCTCGCCGATCGCCTTTACCAGCGCTCCGACGGCGATCGCGGCAATCCGGGTCATGTCCATGCGTGCGGTGGTCAGCGCCGGCGTCACCACCGGCGACCAGATGAGATCGTCAAAGCCGGTGACGCTCGCCTTTTCCGGCACGTTGATGCCGGCCCGCTGCAACTCGGTCAGTGCGCGGAGCGCGTGAAGATCGGAGACGCAGGCAAAGGCGGTAAAGCCCTCCGCAACCTTCTCGGCGAGGCCGAGCGGACAGCCCTTGCCCTGCTCACGCTCCAGCGGCTCGATCCACAGCGTTTCAACGAACGCGCCCTCGGCAAGCGCCGAGCGAATACCGCCGATGCGATCGTTCTGCACGTTGGAGGCAGGATTGTTGCCGATGACGAGAACGCGCCGGTGGCCAAGCGCCTTCAGGTGTTCGGCGATCTGCCGGCCACCGCCCCAATGGTCGGCGGCAACCGTATTGCCCGGTGTCGACGGCGTATCGATAACGGCCACGGGACAGCCGACATCGGTGATGCGCGTGCCACGCCGAGGCACGATCACCATGCCGTCGACGTCACGGTCGATCAACCGCTCGATGGCCTTGGTCTGGGTGGTGACGTCACCGCGGGAGTCGGCGATCAGAACGCCGTAGCCGGCCGAAGACGCAGCCAGTTCGATCGCCTGGGCGATCTGCGGGAAGAGCGGATTGGCAATATCGGGAAGCACGAGGCCGATGGCGGCAGTGCGGCCGGTGCGCAGCGCCCTGCCCGCGAGGCTCGGGACATAGCCGAGTTCAGCTGCCGTCGCGCGGATCTTCTCGGCCAGTTCGGCAGAGACACGCCCCTTACCGGAGAGCGCGTTGGAAACCGTCGCCGCGGAGACGCCCAGTGTTCTGGCAATCCTCGTCAGTTTTGGTCCGGAACGCGCCAAGGCCGTGTTTTCCGTTATCGATGATTAAACGATTAATCAAGCGATATATCAGATTCCCTTCACTGTCGAATCCTTTTGCCGGCTCTCGAAATTTTTGTGCTTTCTTGAGGCGCTCCGTCTGTGGACAGACAGCGACGCATGACGCGACGATCATGCCTACCCCGCCTCGTCAAAGCGCACCTATACCGGGTGACTTCCATTCTCGCGGTCGGCGGATTAAGCCTGAGGAAAACGGCGGGGCAGCATCATGACTTTTCAGCGACGGCGTCGGATCATCAAGCGCCAGCGAACCGGGACCGCGCTTCTCGTCGTCGCGCTCATTTCCTTCCTGGCCGGGATGACCGACGCGATCGGCCTGCTGACGGTGGGCGACTTCGTCTCCTTCATGAGCGGCAACACGACGCGCGCCGCAACCGCCATTGCCGACGGCAACATCCTACGGTCGCTCATCCTTCTCGGCTCGCTCGCAGTCTTCGTCATCGGCAATGCCATGGGAACGATCGTCGCGAGCAGGTTTCGTGCCGGTGGTGTCCTGTGCTGCGTCACCCTTATCCTCACCCTTACCGCTGCCGGTGGCGACCACCTACCGAACGAATTGCGCTTCTATTTCATCGTCCTTGCGATGGGTGTCGTGAACGCCTCCGTCGAGCATATCGAGGGACTACCGATCGGTCTTACCTATGTAACGGGCGCCCTGTCCCGCTTCGGCCGTGGCTTGGGCCGATGGATCATCGGCACGGGCAACATGCAATGGACGATCCAGATCGTCCCCTGGATCGGGATGCTCGGCGGCGCCATCATCGGCGCCATTCTCGAACATCGTTTCGGGCAGTTCTCTCTCTGGGCACCGGCGATCCTAGCCGGCCTGTTGTGCGTCCTGGTTCTGAAGATTCCGGGGCGCTGGTCGCGGCGATATGCGCAGCACTGATCGCCCCGCTGCATCTTCTAATTCGGGAACGCCCTTCGCTTGCCGGGGCCTGCCGCGGGTGCAAATTTCAACTTGGCACGACAAAACGAACCAAAATTCCCACTAAATTGGTAGGGAATTTGTATGATGCATCGCAACCGCCCGATGTGTACATTCGGACGGCAAGCGCGACCTCGCGTGATGAGTATATATGCAGGAGTTAGGGAAATGACTGGCAACACGATCGACTTGGGCGAACTTTCGAGGCTGAGCCGGAAAGGCAGGCGTTCGATCCTCGCCTCCGCAGCTTTGGCCATGCTGTCGACGAGCACGGCAGCGCTCGCGCAGGACGCAAACTTCGATCCGGATGCCTCCGTCGTCATCGGCTCGCTCTATGAACCGCAGAACCTGGACAACACCGCCGGCGCCGGCCAGGGCATCAACGAAGCCTTCAACGGCAACGTCTACGAGGCCCTGTTCACACTGACCGATGCGGGCGACGTCACTCCCGGTCTCGTGGCCGAACAGACAATCAGCGAAGACGGCCTCACCTATACCTTCAAGCTCCGGCCGAACGTCACCTTCCACTCCGGCGACCCGCTGACGGCACAGGACGTGAAGCACAGCATCGAGCGCGTGGTCGCGCCCGATTCCAAGAGCTCGCGCAAGAAGAGCCTGGCGACGATCAGCGGGATTGAGACCCCCGACGATCAGACGGTGGTGGTCAAGCTTTCCGCCCGCTCCATCTCGCTGCCTTACAACCTCAGCTATGTCTGGATCGTCAACGACGCGGCGAAGGATCTCAACGCCGGCGAAGATGGCACGGGCCCTTACCGCCTCGACGAGTGGCGCCGCGGCTCGTCGCTGGCGCTCAGCCGCAACGACAAATACTGGGGCACGGCCCCGACCAATGGCGAAGTCGTCTTCCAGTACTTCACCGACGCCACTGCGCTCAACAATGCGCTGCTGACGGGTGCCGTCGATGTCATCACCAGCGTGCAGAGCCCGGATTCGATTGCCCAGTTCAAGGACAATCCCGATTTCACGGTGACCGCCGGCCAGTCGACCACCAAGGAGCTCCTGGCGTTCAACGACAGGGTCGAGCCCTTCAACAACGTCAAGGTCCGCAAGGCCATCGCCCGCGCGATCGACGACAAGAAGCTGCTGCAGTCGATCTGGGGGGAATACGGCACGCTGATCGGCTCCTTCGTGCCGCCGACCGATCCGTGGTACGTCGACCTCACCGGCGTCGATGCCTATGACGTCGAAAGCGCCAAGGCGCTCTTGAAGGAAGCCGGCTTTGCCGATGGCTTCTCGTTCAAGCTCGACACGCCGAATTACGACCCGCATCCGATCGTCGCCCAGTTCCTCCAGAGCGAGCTGGCGAAGGTCGGCATCAAGGTCGAGATCAACGTCATCACCGCCAACGAGTGGTACACCAAGGTCTACAAGGCGCACGATTTCCAGGCGACACTGCAGGAACACGTCAATCACCGCGACATCGTGTTCTACGGCAATCCCGACTTCTACTGGGGATACAACAACCCTGATGTCGTCGACCTGATCAAGGAATCGGAAGCCGCGGCCAACACCGACGCGCAGACGGCCAAGCTGACGGAGGCAAACCGCATCATTGCCGAGGACGCTGCCAGCAACTGGCTCTATCTCTATCCGCAGATCGTGGTTTCGAGCTCGGCCGTCACCGGTTATCCCGTCAACGGCCTCAACTCGCAGTTCTTCGCCTACAACATCAAGAAGAGCGGCAACTGATCCCGACCTTCTTCTAGACGATCTGCCGCGATCGCACGCTCAAGAAGGGAGCCCTCGAGCAATTTGGGGGCTCCTTTGCGTTGACGGCTATGCCACGCCATTCCCTCCGCAAGGCAACGCCAAGTCAGTCTGTTCCTACCCGGATGCAAAACAGCGCCGCGGGCGAGGTGCGCCGCACCAAGGCGCTGTAGCGCTCGGAACGTGCTGCATAATTTCCGCTGAAACCGATGACGATTTAGGGGATTATGCAGTAGCCTCCCGGTTGATTATGTGCAAAAGCCAGCGCTCCGGGCCCGGGTGTTACGCCCGTCGGATAAAAGGAAGCCCACCATTTTCGCCTATATTCTGCGCCGCTTCGCCATTCTGATCCTGTCGCTGCTGATCGCCGCGGTGGTGCTGTTTGTGCTGCTGCGCCTTTTGCCCGGAGACCCGGCGAACGCCTTGCTTTCCGTTGGCGCCGATCAGCAACAGATCGAGGCAGCGCGCGAACAGGTCGGCTCCAACCTGCCGCTCTGGGAGCAGTTCCTGCGCTTCGTCGGCAATCTCGCCCGCTTCGATCTCGGAACATCCTTCGTCAGCGGCAAGCCCGTTGTCGAGGAAATCGCCGCCCGCCTGACCGTAACGGTGCCGCTGGCGCTGCTGGGCTTTGCGCTTGCGATCGCCATTGCCGTTCCGCTCGGCATCCTGTCGGCGGTCAAGGCCAATCGCTGGTACGGTGCGGCCATTTCGACCGTGTCGCAGCTCGGCATCGCCATCCCGGTCTTCTGGGTGGGAATCCTGCTTGTCACCGTCTTTGCGGTCAATCTTCGGCTGTTTCCGTCGGGCGGTTATCCCCGTCGCGGCTGGCAGAACGAGGGTCAGGTACTCTATGCCCTAGCACTGCCGGTCCTGACGATCGGGCTGGTCATGGCCGCCTCGCTGATCCGCTACATCAGATCCGCGACACAGGACGTTCTCGGCAGCGACTACCTGCGAACCGCCCGCGCGCTCGGCGCCAGCTTCTCGCAGGCGCTGATCCGACATGGCATTCGCAACGGCGCCGTGCCGATCGTTTCGATCCTGGGCATCGAGCTTGCGACGACACTTCTTGGCGCAGTCGTGGTAGAACGTGTATTCGCCCTGCCCGGCCTTGGCTCGATGTTGCTGTTGGCAATCGAGCAGCGCGACTATCCCAATGTCCAGGGCGTGTTGTTCATCTCAACCCTGCTGGTGCTGCTGATCGGCTTTGCCGCCGATCTGGTTCAGCGGCTGATCGATCCCCGCTTGCGCGAACGGGCGACAGGAGCTGCGCCATGACCGCGCTGGACCTTTCGGCGGATCGACCGGCCCGCAGACATTCGCTGTCGCTTTCCATCGGGCTCGCCCTCGTCGGCCTCAACGTTGTTGTCGCACTCCTCACCCTGTTCTGGACACCCTACGATCCGCTCAATGCCTCCGGCGGTCGGCTCGAAGCGCCGTCATGGCTGCACTGGGTCGGAACGGATCGGCTCGGCCGAGACTACCTGACGCAAATCATGATCGGCGCGCGCACCGCGTTGATCGTCGGTACCGGCGCGGTTGCGATCGGCGCCTCGATCGGCGTGACGCTCGGTATACTCGCCGCTTTTGCGACGCGCCTGCTCGACGATGTGATGGCCGCCACCCTCGATATCCTGATCGCGTTTCCGACGCTGCTGCTGGCAATGCTGGTGGTCGCAGCCAGCGACAGCGCCAGCCTGTGGTCGGCGATCCTGGCGCTCGGCCTGGCGATCTCGGCCATTGTCGCCCGCTTGACGCGCATCCTTGCCAAGCGGGTGCTGCGCCAGGACTATATCATCGCATCCCGGACCTCCGGCACCTCGTGGCTAGGTGTGGTCGTATGGCATGTGCTGCCCAATATATGGCCGACGCTCTCGGTCAACTTCGCACTGCAATTCGGCCTGGCCGTGATCGCGGAGGCGTCGCTTTCCTATCTCGGCCTGGGCGCACCGCCGCCGAACGCGTCCTGGGGCAGGTTGCTGCAGGAAGCCCAGGGCACGGTCTATACGGCCCCCGTCGGCGCGATTGCGCCCGGCATTGCCCTGGTCGCACTGGTCATCGGCATGAACCTATTTGCCGACGGGCTGCGGGATGTCGGCGATCCGACACGCGGGAGATCACGATGAGCGCCTTGCTTTCCGTCCAGGGCCTGACTGTGCGCGCCGGCGGCAAGACGTTGGTTTCGGACCTGTCGTTCTCCATCGGCTCCGGTGAGCGGATGGGGCTGATCGGCGAATCCGGTTCGGGCAAGTCCATGACCGCGATGGCCATTACCGGCCTGTTGCCGGCGAACATTTCTGTGACCGGCTCGATCGTGCTCGATGGCCAGGAAATCGTTGGGACTGAAGACAAGCACTTGAACCGGCTGCGCGGGGTCGCGACCGCCGTCGTCTTCCAGGAGCCGCTGACAGCGCTTGATCCGCTGATGAAAATCGGCAAGCAGATTGCCGAGCCGGTCCGCCGCAGGCTTCAGCGTGAACAGGGCCGCCCGTCGCGTCAGGCGGTTGGCCGCGAAGTGCTGGATCTGCTCGACAAGGTCGCCCTGCCGCAGCCGGAGCGCATCGCCAACGCCTATCCGCACGAGGTGTCGGGCGGCCAGCGCCAGCGCGTGGCGATCGCGATGGCGCTCGCCTGCCGCCCAAAACTTCTGATCGCCGACGAGCCGACGACGGCTCTCGACGTCACCACGCAGGCCGAAATCCTCAAGCTGCTCGATGGGCTGGTGCGCGAAACGGGAATGGCTCTGCTCTTCATCAGCCATGACCTGCCTGTTGTTGCCGAAGTGGTGCAGCGCGTGATGGTGTTGCGCGACGGCATAGCCCTTGAAGAAGGCGCCGTTATCGACGTGTTCGCCAACCCGTCGCACGACTATACGCAGACGCTCGTCGACGCCGCACGCATGTTCGACGAGGCCCTTGGACGGACGGGATCATGACGCTGGACCTGCAGAATGTGAACTTCGGCTATTCCCGTCACGGCAAGGTTTTATCAGACGTTTCGTTCAACGTGCGCGCCGGCGCCAGCGTCGGCTTGGTCGGCGAGTCCGGTTCGGGCAAGACGACGCTGCTGCGACTGCTGCTCGGCCTCGAACGGCCCACCAGCGGCACAATCCGCTTCGGCGACGAAGTGCTCGATCCGGCCGACGGCGCGTTCATGCGCCGCTACCGGCGTTCGGTACAGCCGGTCTTCCAGGATCCCTACTCGTCGCTCGATCCTCGCCAGAAGGTGCTCGACATCATCGCCGAGCCGCTGCAATCGCTGCGCATCGCCGGACCGCGGAAGGATGCGGTGGTACAGGCGCTGGAGGCAGTGGGCCTGCCCCTCGACGCCATGGAGCGATACCCGCATGAATTTTCCGGCGGCCAGCGCCAGCGCATCGCCATCGCGCGCGCGATCGTCGCCCGTCCACAGATCATTCTTGCCGATGAAGCCGTCAGCGCTCTCGACCTTTCGACCCGCATCCGCATCGTCGAACTGTTCAAGACTTTGTCGGCAACGCTGACGCTGGTGTTCGTGTCACACGACCTCGGCGTCGTCGCATCGCTTTGCGAGGAGATGGTCATCCTCGAAAAGGGACAGGTGGTCGAGAGCGGCAAGACGCGCGATATCCTGGCGGCGCCACAGCATTCCTATACCCAGCGGTTGCTTGCCAGCATTCCACGCATGCCGGCTTGAGCGTTTGGAGCCGTTAGCATTCGCCACGCGCGAATCTCGCGGCGGCGGCCACCCCACCAGCTGGCAAACCACCTTGATCTAGAACAACCCCTCGTCGAGCGGAGTTGCCCATAGTGCCGCCGGCCGCAGATTCACTGCCGCCGCATGCCCTGAATGGCAATTTTTAACTTCTTCTGGGGGTCCGGAATCATGTTTACTCGCTCCATCCTGCCAACCGCCGCCACGCTCGTCTTGCTGGCGGCCCCGGTCACCGCGGCTCGGGCTGCAGACCTGACCGCACCGAGCGAACCCGCCCCTGCGCTGCCGGCCGCAAGCGAGCAGAGCCCATGGATGATCCGCGCCCGCGCGCTCGCCGTCCTGCCAGAGGACAAGGCATCGCTGCAGCTGAACGGCACGTCGCTCGACGGCGAAAAGGTCGGCGTCAGCAATTCCGTCGTGCCCGAACTCGATATCACCTACTTCTTCACCGACAATCTTGCGGCCGAACTGATCCTGGGCACGACCCCTCACACGGCAAGGGGCAGCGGCTCGATCGCCGGTCTCGGCGAGATCGGCAAGGCCTGGCTGCTGCCGCCGACGCTGACGCTGCAGTACCACGTCAATCTCACCGACACGATCAAGCCCTATGTCGGCGCCGGCGTGAACTACACCATTTTCTACAATGAAAAGGCCAAGGGAGATTTCTCCAGCTTCAACCTCAAGAACACGTTCGGCGTTGCGCTGCAGGCCGGCGTCGACATCAAGCTCGACGATCACTGGGGCATCAACTTCGACGTGAAGAAACTGTTCCTCGAACCGGAGGTCAACGCGACCCTGCCGGGCGCAGGCACAGTGCCAGGCAAGGTCAAGCTCGATCCCTGGCTGATCGGCACAGGCATCACCTACCGCTTCTGACGCTTTCGTCAGCGGTGACGCGTTGGCAGACAAAGTCCTTCCCCCCGCCGCCGTGACGCAGCGAGGGGAACACCCTACAGCGCCGCGCGTCTTAGCAGACGCGCGGCGCTGTAGCACTTTGAATTTCTGCATGTTTTTGTCCTTAAATCGGATGGGATTTAAGGAAACATGCAGTAAGCCAGCGGTCGCATTTCATGCGTGATGTGCGGTTACGGCCTTGACCAATCCGGTCGTCAGTTCACGGCTGCTCGCATGGGAGATATCGCCCAGCGACAACATACCGACCATACGTTTTTCGTCATCGATCACCGGCAGGCGCCGTATCTTCTTGGCCTCCATCAGGCGAACGGCGTCCTCGAGCGTTTCGCTCGTGCGGCAGTAGACGATATCCTTCGTCATGACGTCGCGCGCGGTCAGCGACGCGGCATCGTGGCCGTTCGCCCACGCCCGCACTGCAATATCCCTGTCCGTCACCATGCCGATAAGGCGATCGTTTTCGCCGACCGGCAGAGCGCCGATGTCTTCGTCACGCATGATCCTTGCCACCGTGCGCAAGTCCGTTTCAGGCGTTATCCAGCGCGCGCCGGGGTGCATTGCTTCCCAAGTTCTCATCGCATCCTCCCTTGGTTTGAAAGGATGATTATAGGCGGAGATCATGGCCAATCATTGATCCGCTGAGCCGCATTCCAGTGCTGAGGCTTACTCAAGTTCCAGCAGGAAGTAGGTCGTCGGGCCGGACGGGGCATCGTTGCTCAGGCGAAATGCGACGGCGCCGACACCATCGGCCATCGGTGGGTGAACTGTCCCGTCAAGCCCCACCGGAGAAATGCGCCACCTTGCAGCCGTCCGAGACAGGGAGAGATCGACATACCCCCGCCGGATCAGCACCGGCAACCGCCCAAAACTCTCGATGACCTTCTCTTCGCTGTCACGGAACGCCATGTCCGTATTCTGGGCGTCGGTTGCAAAGATTAACAGGAAACGCCGGCCGTCGGACAAGGTTGCGCGCGGATCCAGCACCGACAGCGCGACAAGACCATTGCCGTCGGCGTGCTCGATCCGCAGCATGCCGAGGTCGACCGGCTCGCGCAGGGACGCAAACGCCATCGCTTCCGTCGCCGGTGTCTTAACGCGCAACTGGCCGGCGAACCGATCGAGGAGAATTTCACCGGTGCTGCTTTGATAGATGCCGGCATCGACCGTCGTTCCATTGTCTGGCATCAACGTGCCGCTCGCCCGCAGCAGCGCCAGTACATTGTCGCTGCTTTCCCGCCGCGGCTGGGCGATTGCGATCGCATCGCCCAATGGCTCGGCTCGGCCCAGGCCGATACGGCCGACCAGGGCAAGATCGGTCAGAGACTCCGGCTCGCGCGCCTGCATATCATCGGTCAGATCCTCGTCGCCGCGCACGGAAAAGGGGATCGTCACGTCAGAGGTCGCAACATCGCCACGGCGATAGAGCAAGGCGGCCAAGGTCTCGCCCGCGCGGGCGACCGGATCGAGCGCAATCGCGTAGGGCAGCATCGCCCGCTTGTGGGGAAACGGCTCCCCATAGGCGAGCGCGATCGGCCCGTGACCATGGCGGCAAAGAGCGTCCCAGCCCTGAAGGGCAGCATAGGCCGGCATGGCCAGGCCAGCCTCGTAACGGTAGCGGTTCCAGAACAGGTGATCGTATTCGCTGACAACGAATGGTTTTCCGAGCCAGCGCGATGCTGCGATCATCCTGATATAGTTGACGCCATCGGCGATTGAACTGGTTTGCAGAAGTTCACTGCCTGGCGCGTAGCCGCCAACCCAATCGTGGTAAGTGTTCGCCGTAACGACCTCGAGGTCGCGCCTGCTGAGACCCATCTGGCTCGACGGCCAATTGTTGTAGTTGCTGATCAGGCCCTTGTAGCCGAGGTCGCGCAGAACCTTGCTCATGCGCGCGGTGGAGGCACGCTCGGTTTCGACGAAGAACGCCTGCAGATCGCGCAGACGCGGGCTGTCGTTATAGCGATCCAGTGGCAACCTGATCCCGCCTGTTTCAAGCTCTTCCCCGGCATCGAGCGCGCCCCACACCTTCGCCAGGTTCGCCGTTGTGCCGTAACGCTTCTTCAGCCAGAGATTGAGCTGCCCAGCCAACCTCTCGTCATAGGGGGCCCGGCCCGGCCGGTCGTGGACCACCGCTTCGAACTCCAGGCCATTCTCATTGGCGAGAATAACCAGCGCAAGAGCTTCGTCATGGATCGGAGCTTCGCCCGTGTAAGGATTCACGCGCCCGAGGATCGCCTGTTGCAACCGCCTCCAATGCTCAAAGGTCCGGTCGTCCAGGTGAAGCATGAGTTTCACATCGCCGCCCGTTTCCCAGCGATCGTCGAAACCGCCATAGGCGCCACGCGGCGACGACAGACCATCGATGATCCAATGGATGCCGTTGCGCTTCAGAGCCGCAAGCAGATACTGGATCCGGTCGAGCGTTTCCGCATCGAAATCGAAATCCCGATCACGCCCAAACATCAGACTTGCGTCGACGAAATGCAGGCGTGCGATATTGTAGCCATGCATCGCCAGCTGGCGCGCGTAACGATCTGCGCCTTCGTGATCGGGGAAGCCGCCGGACGCGGGGCTCCAGGCGAGCGAGGCGCACAACATCCTGACCGGCGTATCCGGCGCTTTCGCATAGGCAAGGCGCCCTTCCTTGCCGGCAACCAGCCTATGATCGTCATCGATCGGGGCGTTCGGCAGGATCGACGAGAAATCGAGCGGGCTGCCTGGGCGCAATTCGAGCGAGATCTCCTTCACCGGAGCCCATTGATCCGAGGCGCTTGCAGGCAGGCACATCACCGCAAGCACCAGCGCCGCCCCAAGGACCCGCTGATGCATCACGCTGCCGCTCCAAGCAACTTGCTCTCGATCGGGGCCTCCGGCTTTCGCCGCCGCCTGAAAAAGCCGACGGGCAATGCAGCGGCATGGAAGAACCAGGCGACGACCGTGTAGAGCCCCATGTTCAAGCTGCCCTTGCGAAAACTCATCAGCACGATGACACCGGCCAGCGCAGCGGTGACGATGCCCAAGCCGACTGTCAGGCTGGGCGAGAACAAGAGCACGCAGAACGAAAGCGCCCACCAGAGGTAGACGAGGCACCAAAGCTTCAGCTCGGGCAGCTCGCGCACAAGCTGGAAGAAATAGGGCCGGCCAACGGAGGCGCGCAGAAGTTCGCCGATACCGAAGAGATATTTGCTCTTCCAGCGTCGAACCAGAAGACGATAGGAATTGACGGTGTGGCCGAAGTGCTGGACGAAACGGCGGTCAAGGCGATGCAATCCCCACCCGGCGCTTCGCAACCGGATGCCGAGATCGAATTCCTCGTATCCATGGAGATTGCGATCGGAGAGGTAACCGACCGCCTCGATCGCATCGCGCCGGTAAAGCCCGCCGCCGTTCATCCGGTCGATCGACCCGATCCGGTTTTCCGGTGAGTTGCGTTTGACGCGCCGCGAAAATTCGAGATTGGACGTCAACATCTCCTGCACATGGCCGGTAACACCCGCAACCGAGGGATTGTCGGCGAGAAACGCCACGGCGACGTCGAGAAAATCACCATCGAGCAGCATGTCGCCGTCGAGCAGGCAAATATGGTCGCCTTTGGAATACTGAAAGCCGAGTTGCGGGCCGATGCCGCAGCTCGGTCGCGCCGGCGGACTGATCTGAGCGATGACCACGGGGTATTGCGAAGCGATCTCGACCGTCCGGTCGGACGAGCCGCTGTCGGCAATGATGACTTCGCCACCTGTCTCGCCAAGCGCTGCAAGCGCGCTTTCAATCGTGGCCTCTATTCGCTTCTCTTCGTTCAGCGTCTTGATGATGACGGATACTGCCAAGCGAGCCTCCAAAATCACCGGGACGTCTAACCAAGCGTCCCGGCGCAGCCCGTTCTACCCCTGATACTTTGAGTTTTGGTTTATTTGCCCCAGCAATTGCAGCAGACGTGACCGATAACGGATCAGTATTGAACCCGAAGCCACGCCGCAGGCGCCGCCGAGCAGTTTGACGACGAGATCCTCGATCCGCGCATGGCGATCCGCCAGCACCATCTGCAGCAGTTCGAAGCCGACCGCGGTTGCGAAGACGAGGCAAAGCACAAGAACGATGCGCCTTGAGTAACCGATCGCGAACAGCAGGCCCATCAACCCGAACGCACCGAAGCGCTCGACATGCACGAACGTGCCCATGCGCGGGCGCAGATCGAGCGGCGAGAGCGTCGAATAGGCGATTACGGCGAATATGAGCCATGCAAGCAGGCCGGCGGTGCGCTTGATATTCATACTTTGCTTGTCTCTCCGCACCGCACGTAACACGGCAATCGTCATCCGTCGGCAACAGGGAGATCGCGCAATTGCGCGCGATTTATTTTGCCACCAACGCGCTATACACCGCCACGGTCTTTTCCGCCACGCTTGTCCAGCTGTAGGCGGCTTCGGCGCAGGCGGCACGGGCGCGCATCTCGCTTTCACTGGGAGGATTGGCCAGCTTGGCCGTCATCGCCGATGACAGTGCCTCCACGTCGCCAAGCGGGAAATATTCCTCGCCGGCAAGGCCAAGCTCGCGATTGGCAACGATATCGCTGGCGAGAACCGGCAGACCATAGGCCATGGCCTCCAGCAATGCGATCGGCATGCCCTCATGGCTGGAAGGCAGAACGAATAGTGCCGCATTGGCAAAAAGCTCCGCCAGCCGGTCACCAGACTGGAAGCCCGTCAGAACGACACCGCCAACATCGCTTGCCAGCCTTCTCACCTCTTCCGTGTATGAGGTCTCGAATTCAGCACCGCCGGCGAGCACCAACCGGAACTCCGGATTGGAGCATTTGGCATAGGCGCGGATCAGATCGAGCTGGCGCTTCTCGGGCACGATGCGCGCGGCAAGCAGGATGTAACGCCGTGGCGCAAGGCCGAACTCGGCAAGAATTCCCGTCTCGCCGTTGGCCGCCGAAACCGACACCCCATTGGGCACAAGGGACATGGACACGTTGTGCCGCGCGCCCATGGTATCGGCGATATCCTTTGAAATGGCGATCCGCCCGCTTGCAAAGCGCATGCCCAGGAGTTCGCCGAGTTTCAACATACTCTTGGCAAGGGCACCCCATTTTTGCCGGTCGTAATCATAGCCGTGATGGGTGACGACCACCGTCAGTCCGAGCATTCTTGCAAGCGGCACGAAAAGCGCCGGCCCTATCGCATGGATATGCAGCACGTCAGGACGCCGCCAGCCCGCGTAGCAAACGCCGATGAACGTGTGAACGATGGCTTCCAGCGCCATCCGGCGAGGCGCCCAGAACGGGAAGACGCGAATGCCGTTCCAGCTAAAGGGAACCGATGCGGGAAGATATCGACGACGCCCGATGACGTCGACGTCCCAGCCATGCTTCGTAAGCTTGCCGGCAAGGATCTCGACATGCTTTTCGATGCCGCCCTGCACATCCGGAATTCCGCGCAGGCCCAGCATCATCACGCGCCGTCGTGCCGCTCGCGCGCCCAGCCGTCGATCTTTACCTGTCAGCTCGCGATGACTGTCCACGAGATAGACTCCACGCTGGGCAGCACCGCCCTTTCCGTCGACGCCTTCCAATACTCCAGATTGTACAATCTCAGAAGAGATCGACGGCTGTTGCCGACGATCAACTTGCGAGACTCCTGACTTTCTGCCCATGGCGTGGCCTCAAGGATTGCGCACCCGCTGCCTTTTACGTTAACAATACTTAACAAATCCGTAAATTAATCATTAAATATCGAATGAACAGGCCAACAAACGAACGGAATTAATGTCATAGTAAGTATATATTCAGTTGTTGGTTAATATCGCAAGGATGAAATCCGCCGAACTATACGGCTCCAAACGTTGCGTAAAGATCAAGCGTTCTGTCCCGATAAACATCGGCGGAGAAATCCCTGGATATCCACGCCCTGCCTGCCGCGCCCATCCCGGCCCGCGCGGCAGATCCAAGAGCGGCGATGTCGGTCAGCGCTCGTGCCAGATCCTCGGCGTCTCCGGACGCCGCCGTCGCGCCCGTTTCTCCGACCCGGATCATTTCCGGAATGCCCCCGATGGCTGAACCGACCACCGGCCGCCCCAGAGCGTATGCCTCCAACAGGCTGATGGGTGCGTTTTCGTACCATTCAGACGGCAGGACGAGCGCCCTGGATGACCCGATCAAACCGTGCAGGCTCTCGCCCGAGAGATAACCGGTGAACGTCACGTCGGCATCGAGCGCGCTGGCGAGCTGCCGCAACGACGCCTCTTCGGGGCCAGCACCGGCAACGACCAGCCGCTGTTTCGAGAGCGCCACCGCCTTGATCAGGGTGGCAATGCCCTTCTCGGGCGCAAGTCGCCCTGCGAAAACGAAATAATCGCCCTCGTCCCAGGCGCTGCGGTAATCGTCCACATCAACGAAATTTGGAATGTGCACCATCTGCTCCCGTGCCCAGCCCCACTCGACGAGCTTTTCCACGTAGAACTGGCTCGGAACGACGATACGATCAACCTTGTTTCGATAGAGCCCCAGCGCACGATGCAGTACCGTTTCTGCCAGGACAACACCGCTCAATATCGGCGAGCCCTTGACGCAGCGATGGCGCAGGACGTTGTAGACCCGCCCACCGCGACAGTCCTCGCAGATCTTGCCGTCGCGCAGCATCTTGTAGGAAGGACAGGCAAGCTTGAGGTCATGAGCCGTCATCACGACTGGCACGCCGGCTGTCTTCAGCGTCGAAAAGATCGCCGGCGACAGGTGATGGTAGACATTGTGCGCGTGGGCAACGGACGGACGCGCACGGTCGATCAGCTTGGAGATGTTACGCTGCGCCTCGCGCGAATAGATCACGCTTGCCGCCTGCTCCACTTTTCGCAGAAAACTCGTTTGGCGGCCAAATTCGATCTCGGACACGAAATAGTCTGACCAGGCAGAGCGTTCGTTGTCCTCGTGCTCCATGGCAAAAGGCACGACATCCCAGCCGATGTCGGTAAACATCTTCATATGGTCGAAGAAGACCGCCTCAGCGCCGCCACGGCGATAGAAGTAGTTGTTGATGGCGAGAAGTCGCTTGCCGGCGGCTACCGTGTTGGACACATCGTTCTCCTCATCCGCCAAGCCGATCGAGCGCCTTGTCGACAGGCAGGACCGTGCATCGTTTCTCGACCGCGTAACGCACGAGATGTTCGAACGTCTCTGGCGTGCAGCCATAGGGCGTGGGACGCGGCGCGATGTCGTGCGTGAAAAAGACCAGCCATCCCGGCTGCGCGACGAGAGCATCGATCCAGCGCGTCAGTGCAAAGGCGTGCTGCTCAGGCTGGCGGATCTCAACCGCCTTCAGCATCAGCGGATCGACCGCACCGCGGTTGATCGCTTCCCCTGCCGCCCGGCAGGTGCGATAGCGCCGCCCCAATTCCTTGCGCGCCATCGGCCAGGCGGCGTTGTAGGGAAAGGCAAAGTTCCTTGCCGGCTCGCCAACCCCGCTGCGCGCGAGATAGTCCGCATTTCGCTCGAGGTCTTGCGCAAGCGCGCCTCCGGTCAAGCGCCTTATCTTGCTGTGGCTGAAAGTGTGGCAACCGACTTCGTGCTCACGCCTGGAGAGCGCCTCGCAACCCGCAGCCGTGATCAAGGTCCGATCCGGCTCGACCCGTCCTTCGAGCCCTCCGGCAATATAGAATGTACCGCGAACGCCGTACCGTTCGAGGATCTCGGCACCCTGATGCAGCGCGCTGTCGGGCACGTCGTCGAAGGTAAAGGAAACGAGCGGAACGTCTGTCCTGACGTCGAGCTTCTTCGGAGCAAAGCGCCAGATCAGGCGATTTGCCAGCCGGTCGACCAGGCCATCAACCTTTTGCAGAAGCTCAGGCATAGGCAACGCCCCCTTTTTCGGCGGACTGCGACGGCAAGGCTAGGACCGCCCGCGCCTGCAGATGCAAACCGTAGAGTGAAAACAGGAAGGTGAACCAAAGCAGGTTACCGCCCTCGTAAAACAAGCTCTCAAGTCCGGCATTGAAGATCGTGTAGAGCCAGACGCGCGTAAAAAGCCGCGTGAGATGCGAGTGCTCCTCGGCCGGTGCCATGCGTGCAATGTTGCGCAGCGGCAGGACGAGGATCCACAACACCGTCAACAGCAGCCCGGGAAAGCCGGTCATCAAGGCAATATCGAGATAGGAGTTGTGGCCGTTGGCGGCAGCCACCGCCCAGGTCTCGATCGCGCCGCCGCTATGGACCAGCTCCGCCGTTTGCCAGAAAGCCTTGAAGCCGTAGCCGGTGATAGGCTGCTCGGCGAGCGCTGTGAACGCGAAACGCCAGATATCCGCCCGATTGGTGAACGTCGCATCAATGCCAAGCTCGGTTATTAATTCGCTTAGCGGCGTGAACACGGCAGATCCGACCGCGAACAGGTTGAACAGCCCGACACCACCGATGACGATAGGAATGCGCAAGAAACGGAACTTCTCGAATATCCAGGCGAGCAGCAGGATCGTCGGAAGCATCGCGGTCGACGTCTTGCCGCCGGTGTGGATGAGGAAGTTGAACGACAGGAGCACAATGGCTATCCCGGCCAATCGCGACCAGGTATTCATGACGAAAAGTCCGAAGAAGGCCGCGATCACCATGGCGGCCGCAGCACTGTTCTTGTGCGGGAAATGGCCGCGCCAGAGACCCGCATTCATCGGCTCGCGCAGTTCGGACGCCTGGTGGATGGAGAGCGCCGGCTTGAAGGCGATGCCGTAGTAGGCAACGCCGAGCATGATGAGCGTGCCGACGCCCAGCATCTTGGCGAAATGTCGCTCGCTGGCGGGCAACAGGAGGTAGATGCTCGCATTGACCGTCACCATGACGGCGAGAACGGTGCCCTTGATCCCAAGCATTGGGTAGGCCGAGATCACCGATACGAACAGGAACCAGGCGAACAGCACGGCCAGCAGCGGACGCGGCTGCAGGATGATGTTTCGCATCGGGTGGCACAGGCCATAGCCAAGCATGCCCGCGAACAGCAGCAGGGAAACGATTTGGTTCAGGCGGTTGGAATTGCCGGCCGACGGATCGAGCACTGCTGCCCCGGTCAGGTCGACGAAAGGGTTGATCGATATCCAGAAGAACAGAAACATCGCCATGAACAGCAGGGTGCCGACGCGTAGCCGCAGCGTGTCGGCGGCATTGGTTTCGGCATAGGAGGCGCTGGTCATTGGCGCGCTCCCGTCAGGCGGTCGCCGGCTGCGGGCGGCGAATATATCTCCACAGGCCGAGGGCGATCGCTGCCGACACGCCGAGAAAAAGGCCGAGCATACCGCCGGCGATCAACAGGATCACCGTACGTGGCGGCCACGTGCGTGCGTTGGGCGGCAAGGCGCGCGAGATCACGCGCACATTGGTCGTGTCGATCTGCTGGCGTTCGGTAATCTGCTGGGCGCGCGCGAGATGCGTTTCGTAAATCGCCGCCTTGGCGCGGGCGTCACGCTCGAGATCGCGCAGCTGAACCTGGGCCTCGTTGTCAGTGAAGACGTTTGATTTCTCGGTATTTGCCTTGCCGCGCAGAGCCACGAGCGCCTGCTCCTCGCGATCCATGTCCGCCTTGGCGCGCTCCAGAATGCGTCGAGCCTCGTCGGCAAGCGCTCCCTCAAGGGTCGTACGCTCGGATCTGGCGGCCACCAGGCGGGGATGCCGCTCGCCGAAAGTCCGCTGCATCGAAGCGATCTGTTGCTGGAGCATGTTGTACTGCTCGCGCAGGTTCGTCATGTTTTCGGACTCGAACTCCGACGCGCTGGCCGTTCTCCCTTGAGCGATTGCCGCACTCATCTGACTGTAGCGCGTCTCCGCCTGGATGAAGCGCTGCTGTGCGCCCAGGACCTGGGTGTTCAGTTCGCCGGAAAGCTGATTGCTCACCAGTTGACCATTGGTCGATTGCAGGCCATTGACCCTGCGGAAATCTTCCACCGCCCGTTCGGCATCGGTCACGTTGCGGCGCAATTCGTCCAGCCGAGCATTCAGGTTCTTGGCGACACGCCCGGCACTTTCTGCCGCCGACTGAAACAGTTCCTGCTCGAAAGCGTCGACGATTGCATTCGAGAGGGTCACGGCCTTTGCCGGCTCCTCGCTCCAAACCTTCATGACGACGACGAAGGAGCGTTCCTCCCGTCGTGCCTCCACGCGCTCCGAAAGCGCGCGCATGGCTGCAAGCTCGTTGTTGACCTGCTGTTCCTGCTTCGAAGAGAACAGATTGCGCAGTGAAGCGAACGACGCCGGCTTGACGAACTCGGGATCGCGCGTGAGCTGCAATTCGTCGATCACCCGCGCCAGCACATTGCGTGACGTCAGTATCCTGAGCTTGCTCTCCACCTCCAACAGTTGCGCATCACGCTGCGGATTGGTTGTAAAAACATCGTCGCTGACCACATTGAGATTGGACGGGTCGACGACGATATCGGTGTACACGGTGTATCGAGGTGACGCGGTCATCGCATAGACCAGGGCCGCAAATGTGCAGATCGTGACTGCGGCGATTATCCAGAACATGCCGTCGCGCAGCCAGCGAAGAACGTCGTCTACTCCGATCTTGCTGACGAGGTGCAGCCGGGGGAAGAACGCGCCACCGACATGCGGCGTCGGCTCCGTCTCTGCTTGCGCCTGGGGAACCGGCTGCGGACGCCGGACATCCGGATCTCTTCGCGACGCTTGCTTTTCCTCAAAAAGAGCGGGCGCGTCCTCGTCTTCAGACGGCAGAAAGTTGAGCAGCGAGCCACGGCCGACCATCGCACGCTGACTGTGCACTGGCTCAGCCGACCTTTGTTGTCGGGGCTCGTTCGGCCTATACATCCGCATTCCTCACGCCCGCTTCAAGACGCAAAAATCGCCGGCTCGCGCGTCTCGTATCTCCAAAGAAGGATTAGAGTTGTACGGTGAAAATTCCGTTAATCGGCCAGGTAGCCGTTTACCTTAACGCTCAGAAGTCCGTCAGCAACCGGCTCCAGCTTTCGGATGCCAGGCCGCCGATATAGAGGTCGTTGCGCAATGCCGCTTCCTTGAGATCGCCATGGCGCGTCACCATGCAGAAATATCCGCGGTGGCGGAACGTCAGCCAACGCTGGCGCGATATCGCGTTCATCAGAAAGGGTTGCGCAGCGCCGACAGCCTGGGCGTAACCTTCGCGGTCGAGGCAGGCAAACATTTCGGCCGTCACTTCAAATTCCCGACCGGGTTGGCAAAGCACATTCAGGACCGTCGCAGTCCTGTTTGTCTTGCCAAGAAAGACGAAAACGCCAATTGCTGTTCCATCCGCCGTCACCTGGCGGAAATGCACGTCACCGAGGCTTTGGTTCTTCGCCGCGATCCCGACAAGCCAATCGAACTCTTCGGTCGACCAAACGGGCCTTACCGAAAACCGCTCCATCATTGGTCGGGCACACCCGATAAATTCGCCCGCCCCAATCACCGTCGTGGTGCATCCTGAAGCCGGGGCGGGCTTCACAGATGGTCTTCGCCGGCGCAGAACCCTATCGACTGCGCCAAGGACCCCGAGGAGCATCCTCGAACCCAATGCCGGAAACTGCCTGCTGGCACGAATGGCGCCGCTGGTAACTGGTCGAAACGATCGCTGCCACTCCAGGCTTTGTATCGGAAGCACGACCCCGCCTCCGGCAACCCAATGGTCAGCACTCACCGGCGACGAATTATCCGAGAAGCACATGTCCTGGCGCGCGGCGCGCATCGCACGAGCGAGACATGCCGCACCAACGGCGCCCGCCTTGCCGTCGGACATGAATGCGCAGAGAAGCTTGCCGACGGTACGGCGACCGTGGATCGAGAATTCCATCGGCAGCGCCAGAATAGCGCTCGCGATGGTGCCGTCGCCGTCATCATAGACGATACTGCCATGCTCGGGAGAGTAGAGCGGACTGCCGAAGAAGGTCGCTTCAAGATACTGCCGGAGATCATCGCCTGGTTCGATGTCGTGCTTGCGGAAAATCTTGCTGAAGAGCCGGCTGACCGCAGGGATATCGCCCCGCTCCATGGGTCTCACGCTGCCCGGATGCGGCATGCGACGCCCAATGGATGCGGCAGTTTCCAGTTCCCTCAGCTCAGCCTTCATGTGCCATCCTCGTCGGGACTACGTCCTCAATCGCTCCCTCTCTGTCGCGCCGGACGAAGCGCAGGAAGACACTCCAGGAAACGATGACCATCGCGATCTCGATCACATAGAAGGAGATGAACGTGCCCGCAGGCGGCGCATACCAGGTCGCCCACGCCGTCAAGGCTGCGCCGAGCACGCTGCCAAGCCCCATCACCGAGGCGCGTGCCGGGTGATGCCCGGATGCGCCAAGCGCCTCCATGGCAACCGACCACATGGCGATGGGTACGACGACCCAGCAAAGAATCCGGACGAAGGAAACCAGCGAGACATAGTCCTTGCCGAAGAGATAGGGGAGCACCGGCGCAAGCGCGAAGACCGCGATCGCCGCCGCGATGCTGATCGATGTGGCAGCAACGAGCACCTTGCGCACCCGCTCGAAGGCGTGGTGCAAGCCGGAGGCCGTCGCCTTGGCCGAACCTGGGTAGATCAACCGGTTCAGCGCCTCGACCGAGAGATAGCTGCTTTCCAGCATGCGCCGTGCGACGCTGTAGCTCGACATCACTTCCGCTGTGGCGACAAGGCTCAGGACGAGCAAGTCGGCATTCTGGCGCACCGCGCGCAGAATGAAGGGCACGCTGAAATAGAGCCCCTGCGGCAGCTCTTCCCGAACGATGCCATAGGTTGGCCGGCCAAGGCCCTTGACGGCATACCAGCAGCCGATGGCCACAAGCACATGGCACACGAACTGCCAGACGGCCCAGGAGGCGACGGTCGCCACGCCGAAGACGATGCAGGCGAGCGCAGCGGCGATGGTGCGGGCAATCGCGAAACCGACGACAACCTTGTTGGCGGATGCAAAATTGGAGTGAGCGAGAAAGATCTGCTCCGCCAAAACAATAATCCGCACAAAGACGACGTTGGTGGTCAGCATCAGCGTGATCACGACCATGTTGGTGACCGGATCGGCGGAAAGAGTGAAGAAGAACGGAAGCGTGATCGCACCAAGCAGAACCAGAACGATGCCGCTGGTGGCCGTCAGTATGATGTTGTGCCCGAGCATGTGGGAATACATGCTCCGGTCGCGCGCCACGCGGCGCACGAGGCACTCCATCGCCCCCAATCCGCAGAGATGCACGGCAATGTTGGCAACGGCGGTAATTGCCACGAAGACGCTGAACTCATGGACGCCGAGCCAGCGCGCGAGGATCGCGAAAGTCAGAAGCTGGGCTGCAGATCCGATGATGAGGCTGCCGCCCGAAGCAGCATAGGACACGATCATCGACAGGAACGGCTTGTGCGCGCGCGGTTCTCTGAGACCTTCCGATGCCATCCCGATCTGCCTCTGACAACAATCCGACGAAATGCGCGTCTTCTGCCGGAAGGGCTGGATCAGCGCCCCCGTTTCCGATCGTCGCAAAAGTTAGCACGCAGAAATGATTGCGCGGTTAACACACGCGCCTCAATTGCATTTTAGCTTCCGTTTACCTGATTGGGGTAGCGTAACCCCCGCAGCGATCCATCGACCGATGAAGGAGAGGCCGTGCCGCAGAACAATACCCCTCTTCCGGACGACCAGCCCGACAGCATTGTGCTGCGCCTGCATCGGTTCATGGACGTCAACCTCGAACTGGCGCCTGATGTCTTGGTGCCAAGAGAGGAAACAGAGCTGCTTGGACGCACTGCTTCCAGAATACTGCACGACCGGCCAGCCGGTGCAACTGTCATCGACATGTGCTGTGGCTCCGGAAACCTCGCGCTTGGGATCGCGACCGATGTTGCGTCCGCCCGGGTCTTCGCGGCGGACTTGACCGACAGCACCGTTGCCCTTGCCCGACGCAATGTCGCACGCTTGAAGGTCGCCGACCGCGTTACCATACGGCAAGGCGATCTGTTTGATGCCCTGGCCGACGACCATCTCGAGGGCGCGGTTGATATGATCGTCTGCAACCCGCCCTATATCTCCACATCCCGGCTCGAAGGTGACAGCGCCCACCTGCTCGAGGCCGAGCCGCGCGAAGCGTTCGATGGCGGCCCCTACGGCATCTCCATCCATCAGCGTCTCATCCGAGATGCCGTGGCGCTGCTGAAGCCCGGCGGCTGGCTGCTCTTCGAGTTCGGCGCCGGCCAGGACCGACAGGCATCCGCTCTTCTCGCTCGCACCAGGGCCTACGAACCTGTCGCGTTCGCCACCGATGCGGACGGCAAACCACGCGTCGCCATCGTCAGGAAACTTGTCACTCAAGCATCCGTTGCGGCGGATGCCGGGAACGAAGAAAGATGAGTAGCATCCGCCCCCTTGAACCCGCAGACATTCCAGCGATCGCTGGAATGTTCCAGAGGGTCTTCTGCAAAGATCAGACGGAGCCGCCAGCTGCGCTCGTAGACTATATGCGCCAGCTCTATCTGGACGCACCTGGCTGCGATCGCGAGATTCGGCCCCTCGTCCACGTCAACGGCGACGGCCGCATCTCCGGTTTCGTTGGCGTGAACGCGCTGCCGATGACGTTTAACGGTCGTCGGTTGCGAGCCGCCATATGCGGCTCTCTTATGGCCGAGGATCGTGAAAGCGATCCGATGGCGGGTGCACGGTTGCTGAAGGCCTTCCTCGCGGGTCCACAGGATCTGTCGTTCAGCGAGACCGCAAGCGAAGTATCGACGCAGATGTGGACGAAACTTCGCGGTATCGTACTGCCGCAATACAGTCTCGATTGGGTGCGTGTCATCCGGCCATCGACATTCACGCTCAGCGTCGCCGAGCACCGGATCAAGCTCGCGCGGCTGATCAATCCGCTCGCGCATGCGTTTGATCGTTTCTATCGCAACAGGATGGGTCGCGGGGAGCGGCGCTGGTCGGCCGTCCCCGAAAGCGGAACCGGCCAGGCAAATTTTCGCGTTGGGGAAATCGACAGAAGCGGTTTCGCCGATCTTGTCGGTCCGCTCACTGCCCAGTTCCCTTTGCGCCCGGATTGGGCGGAAGGGCAGCTCGACAACATCCTCGCAGACGCTGTGCAAAAACCTGATCAGGGTGACGCAATCTTCGCATCCGTTACCGCACGGACCGGAACCGTCGTCGGCGCCTTTGCCTATCACTCTCGCTCCGGCGATATCGGCCGCGTGCTGCAGATCCTCGCCCTTCCCGGACAGGCCGGCCCCGTCATCGATTGTTTGATCGACCACGCAGCCGCGCGCGGTGTCGCGGGTCTGCGCGGGCGGACGCAGCCAGCTCTCCTTGAGGCCATGCTCGGTCGCCGCATCGCCTTTGTGCACATGGCGTCAACCGTGGTCCACTCGCGCGACGACGAACTCGTTCAGGCGTTCCGCCATTCGCAAGGGTTCATAAACGGGTTAGCCGGCGAACATTGGAGCCGACTTATGGGCGGCCGCTTCGACTGACCGATGCGGCCGGACTGGCCATCGCGCCCTATGCCCATCAGTCAGCAATCTCCTCAACGGTCTGGACGAGCTGCGGTCCGAGATGAAGGTAGCGCGTCGCCTTGCGTTTGGCGGAAATGTCCGCCCAGACGCGATCGACCTGCGTGGTCGTCAGGCCCGCAGCCTGCGCAACCGCCTCGATCGCCAGTCCGTTGTTGAGGCCATAAAGGCAGAGATCCATGCGGTCGTAGGGCAGCGAGAAATAGAACTCTTCCTGCGTCTGCTCCAGCGAATAGGTATCCGTCGTCGGTGGACGGCGGCGGATTTCCTCGGGAATGCCGAGATAGGCCGCCAGCGCGTAGACCTGCGATTTGTAGAGATGCGCGATCGGCTTGACGTCGGCGGCACCATCGCCGTTCTTCACGAAGAAGCCCTGGTCGTATTCAAGCCGGTTGGGTGTGCCGAGCACCGCGAAATTCAGCCGGTCGGCGTGATAATATTCGATCTGCTTGCGCGTCCGCTGCTTCATGTTGGTGGCGGCAACGATGCCGAGATAGACGGCAGGCGGCATGCGCAGCTTCGTCTGCTTGCCCTGTGGATCCTGAACCACCAATGACGAGATGTTGTAGCCCTCGCCTTCGAGCGCGTTGGCGATCACGATCTTCGATGCCCAGCCCTCGCCGTAGGCAGGAACAAGCTGGCGGATGAAGGCGTCGCGACGCTCGTAGCAGCCCATTGCCTGCAATGTCGGCCCGATATCCTCGACCACGGCATCGACGCCAAAGGTTTCAGCCACCAGACGGCCGAGCCTCAGGCTTTCCGGGTCACTGTCGTTTTCGGGCATGAAGAGACAAAAGACGTTCTTCGCGCCCACAGCTCGCACAGCCAGGGCAACCGACACGCTGGAATCGATGCCGCCGGAAAGACCTAGCACGAGGCCGCGCTTCTTCATTCCACGCAGCTGCTCACGCAGCCCTGCCACGATGCTGTCGGTTTCAGCCGCATGGTCGATATCAAGCGTTTCGGCCGAAAACGCAGCCGCTTCATGGGTCGGGCGAATGTTCATTCTGCAGGCTCCATTGTCTCGGCCGCAAGCCTGCGGCTAACCTTACCCGTGTCCGTCTTCGGCAACTCGGTGCGAAATTCGACAACCTTCGGGACCATGAAGTCCTCCAGATGGCGCGAGCAATGACGGATGATGTCCTTGTCGCTGAGCGTGTGGTCCGAGCGCACAACAAGTGCGGCGATCGCGTGGCCGAGAACCGGGTCGGGCACACCAACCACGACGGCTTCCGCAATGCCTGGATGGGAATGCAGGACCGTCTCGACTTCCTTCGGCGCAACCTTCTCGCCGCGGGTCTTGATGATGTCGTCCTTGCGCCCGACGAAATAGAGGAAGCCCTCCGCGTCGGTCTGAAACAGATCGCCGGTGTAAAGCACTTTTTCCCACGGATGCGGTCCCGGCCGAAGCATGCGTTGTGTGGATGCATCGTTGCGCCAATAGCCCTGCATGACATGCGGGCCGCGGATGACGAGTTCGCCTGGCACGCCGGGCGGCACGCGCTTGCCTTCATCATCCACCACAAAAGCCTCGGTGTTCGGGATGGCGATGCCGACCGAACCCGGGCGACGGTCGAGTTCCTCAGGCGGCAGGTAGGTGCAGCGCTTGCATTCGGTCAGCCCGTACATGGAATAGAGCCGGGCGCCGGAAAAGAGCTCCCTCAGCCGGGCGATATGTGCTGGCGGCAGCGCTGCGGCGGTGTTGGAGAGGTAGCGAAGGCTCGGAAGGAAGCCCGGCTCGAGATCACGCATCTGCAGGATCATCGCTGCCATCGTCGGAACGAGCGGAAATCCGGTGACGCCCTCCTCGCGAATGCGCTCGAAGATCGCATGCGGAAACGCGAAGGACTTTTCGAGCACCAGCGTCGCTCCGAGCCTTATGGCCATAAGCAGCTGATAGAGGCCGTAATCGAAGGCGAGCGGCAGGACATTGAGGATGACGTCGTCGTGCTGGTTACGCAGATAGGTCGTGATCGATTCGGAGGCCGCATCGATGTTGCGATGTGTCATCATCACGCCCTTCGGGCGTCCGGTGGAACCGGAGGTATAGATCAGCATGGCGAGATCGAGATCGATACCACCGTGGACAACCGGCTCCGCATCGCCTTCCAGGCATGCGTCGAATGCGGTGGCGCCCGCGGGCACCTGGCCGTTCGGCGCCGCTGTCGAAGCAACGAACAGGTCCGCATCGGCAGCAAGCGCGCGGGCTTCGGTCACGACCGGCATCAGTTTTGCCTGCGTGAGGATGGCGGCCGCCTCGCAATCACCGATGATGTAGGCCAGCTTGTCCGCCTTGGTCGAAGAATTGATCGGGCTGAAAGTCGCGCCTGCCTTGAGTACGGCAAAGATCGATACCGCGGCCTCCCAGCAATTATCCATGAACACCAGCACGCGATCATTGCGCTTGACGCCGCTCCTGGAAAGCGAGGCGGCCAGGCGGCTCGAAAGCCGATCGAGTTCGTCATACCGCAGCCGCTTGCGGTCGGTGATCAATGCCGTTTTCGCCGCATACGCCGCGGCGTTGCCGATAAGGAATTGCTCGAACCGCATCTGCTTGGACCTCGCCCGTTGTCGTTTACGCCGTTACCGTCGCGCCGGCTTTGGCCTCGATGAAAGCCGAGATGCGGGCGAGCGAATCCAGGTTCGCCGGCACGATGTCTGCGTCCGCCATGGCGATGCCGTAGTGATCCTCGATGAAGGCGACCAACTCCAGCACGCCGGTGGAGTCGATGATATCGTTCTCGATCAGCGATGCCGTGTCGGCAAGATCGTAGGATGTGTCGCCGAACAGGAAGTTCTCGATGACAAAGGCCCTGACCTTGTCCTTGATCGTTTCCGTCATGTGTTTTCCTTTCCTCAGTCGTTCAGGCCGCCTCGGCCGTATGGATGCTCGTACCGGTGAATGTCTTCAACCATAGCTGCGTCGACAGAATCCCGACGAACGCCGCATTGTCGCGGAAGCCGGAAACCGGCTGGGACTGGCACTTTTCGTAGAGTTTCGCGACGGCCCTCGGGTTGAAGAGGCCATCCGTGGAAATGCGGTCTTCGTTCATCGCCTCGCGGACGTAATCGAGTTCGCCGACACCGGTGAACGAAAGGCTGTCGGGTGCGCGATAGGGTTGCTTGGTGCGCTTGCCGATCGGCTCCGGCATCAGGTCCTTGGTCGCTTCGCGCAGGATGTGCTTTTCCACCAGACCCTTGAGCTTCATCTCCGGCGGCAGTCCGGCAGCAAACTCGACCAGTCGGTGATCGAGGAACGGGAAACGCCCTTCAATGCCATGCGCCATCGCCATGCGATCGCCCTGGCTCGAAAGAATATAGCCTGGCAGAAGGAATCGACCCTCGAGATACTGAGCCTGGTGTAAAGCGTGCCAGCGGGCGAAATCCTGAGGCAGACGGCTTGCTAGTTCCTCTGCCGCATCGTAGCCGGCAAGGCTGGCGCGCAGATCGGGCGAGAAGAATATCTTCGTCGCCGCCGTGCTCTTGAAGCGTGGACGATGGGAGAACAGCGGATCGTCGAGCGGCGCGTCGCCGGCCCCGAAAAAGGCGGCAAGGTATTCCGCCGACTGCTGCTGCAGGCCCGGCAGGTAGGGATAGAGCTTGCGGAACAGATGCGGGCGAATGCGCGAGCCGGGTTGCCGCCCGCAGAACCGACGTACACGCGCCTCCTTGAAAATATCGTAGCCGGCAAAGACCTCGTCAGCCCCCTCGCCGGTCAGCACCACCTTGAGGCCTTGTTCGCGTACCAGGCCCGAGAGCTGATAGAGCGGCGCCGGCGCCGTCCTGATGATCGGCCTTTCAGCAAAGCGCACGACCTCCGGGAAGACCCTGGCGATATCGCCGGCACGGCAGGCGACTGCGCTGTGCTGCGTGCCGAGGGCCGCAGCCATCTGCATCTGGTAGGCGCTTTCGTCGTGCTCGGCGCTGTCGAAGGTGACCGAGAACGTGCGCAACCCTTGCGGTGCCATGCCCGCTGCGAGCGCCGCGACAATGGAGGAATCAAGACCTCCCGACAGGTAGGAGCCGACCGGAACGTCGGCCCGCATGCGGATTCGCGTCGCATCGCTCAGAAGCGCCCACAATTCTTCAGCGGCATCACCTTCGTTGACGAAGCGTGAAGTCGCCTCGCGGTCCGGATAGTCGAGACGCCAATAGGGCCTGATCGTCTGGCGGCCCCGCTCGGCGATCATAAAGCTCGCCGGCTCCAACTCATAGATATCGCGAAAGCCGGTTCGCGGCGCGATCGGGGCCCAGAGCGTGAAAATCTGGTCGAGCGCGACCGGATCGATCTCTGCCGCGATGCCGGGAACCTGGAGCAGTGCCTTGATTTCGGATGCGAAATAGAGTGTTTCGCCTTGGGTCGCATAGAACAACGGACGCACGCCCATGCGGTCACGGGCGAGCATCATCCGGTTGCGGCGGGCGTCCCGGATCGCAAAGGAGAAATCACCGTTGAGGACGGACAGGCAATCCTCTCCCATCTCGTCATAGAGGTGAAGGATGACTTCGGTGTCGCTCGAGGTTCGGAAATGCCGCCCCTTGGTGCGCAGTTCCTCGCGCAGTTCGACATAATTGAAGATCTCGCCGTTGAAGACGATGGTCAGGTCGCCCGTCGCGTCGGACATTGGCTGCTGGCCGTCGCCGAGCCCGACAATCGACAGCCGGACGTGACCGAGGCCAGCTTCCGGCGCCACGAATGTCCCGCGCTCGTCCGGGCCGCGGTGCGCGATCGCGGTCACCATCCTCTTGAGAAGGGCTTCTGCTTCCCGGACCGAACCGAAATAGCCGCCAAAACCACACATGTTCAGAACTTTCACACGGGCCAATCACAACCGAAACATAATCCGCATGAAGGACTCATGGGTTAACCGCCGGCATTTTGTGGTTGTATGGTAAATTCTCTGGGAGAGAGTGAAGATATGTCATCCGGCGCAACGAGAAATAACTTCATTCTTGCGGAACGTTTCTTTTTGTTACAATTTTAAACACTAGATAGAAAATAAGAACCGGCCAGAAAATACAGATCACAATGCCGGCGACACGATAGGCATTCCAAGACGCGTGCGCCTGCAGGCCCTCCAAATAGGTCATCGCCAATAGGAAAAGCGCAGCCATACAATAGGTTACGCCGACAAAATACATCCAGGACATCTGACCGCTTTCATGGCACAGCAGAAAAACCAATGAATAAAATGGAAACCTGAAACTTTATACCACCAGAAGTAATATTCTTAAACCAAGAATTAACCAAGCTCCAGACATGGTTAATGGGCGGATCGCCGCGACTTTCCTGCTCCGGTAAGGCATACATCGCCGACACTCGTGCTTGAAAAAGCCGGAGACTGTTGCTTTTTGGCGGGTGATGTTACCGCTCGCGGGCCTTCGCAACAAAGAGCAGATCGAAACCGCGGAATTCGCGCCGCACGATGGATTTCTTTAGCGCACTCCATATCGCCGACGGATTATCGAGGCGAAAGCCACGGAAGCTGCGCACGAGCCCGAAGGTCGCAACGAGGGTACGAAACGCCCTGACGATTGCCGGCCCACTCAGCGACGCAAATAGGATCTGTGGATGAACGGCGAGCAAAACACCCGTCGTCCGTGTGCGGTCGATACCCCGGAACTGGGTCAGGGCACGGTATTCATAGCCCTCGATATCGATCTTGAAGCACAGCTTGTCGGTTCGCGCCATCGACTGCAGCTCGGCAATCGTGATCGTTTTCGCCTTGATCGCCTGCCCCGTGTCGTCGGCGATCAGCGCCGAGGTTTCTGAACTGCCAAATCCGCCGCCGACTGAATTCAGCACCAGGACCTCATCCTCCGAAAGTGCCGCATTGATCAGTGCGACGTCCCCCTCATTCTGCGGCTCCATTTCCTTGAGGATGCCGAAGCAAACAGGATCGGGCTCGACGGTAATGACATTGTCGGCAATCTGTGCCGCCCAATAGGGTGTGACGCCTATCCAACCACCGATATCGACAAAGGTCGTGTTGCCGTCGACCAGCCGCTCGATGTTCTGAAATGTGCACGGCTCCCACTCGCCGCTTTGAAGCCGCGCAAAGAAGCGCTTCTTCTCAGGCTTGTCGGGGAAATGGACGGTCTTGCAGAAGTAGGTGATCGCACGCATGGCGCTTCTCTAGCCCATATCCCGGCGAAGCGGAATCGTTTTTGCGAAGGTCTTTCATGCGGCCAGGACATGCCATCGACAGGCGCCGCCGGCTTGACTTCACGCTTCCATGCGTTCGTTTCGGCTGCGTGCTTCCGTGAGTTCGGCCGTCGTCTGGCTGAGACGGTCGGCGAGCACGCGCATGATTTCCACGGCCATTTCGGGGAAGTCGGCCAGGAGCTTCAGGAAATCGTCCTTGCGGATGCGCAGGGCCTCCAGCGGTGTCGTCGTGCGCACAGTTGCCGTGCGCGGGGTGTTACAGAGAATAGCGATTTCGCCGACGATCGAATTCTGCTCGACCTCTGCCAGTTTCAGTGGACCGCTTGCGGTGGTCACCAGCACCTCGGCCTTGCCGGAGAGAATGACATAGGCGGCGTCACCGATATCGCCCTGATAGAAAAGCGCCTCCCCAGCGCTGTACATGACCCGGTCGGAGGTGAAGGCAAGGAGTTTCAATTTTGCAGGCGGCAATCCTGAAAACAGGGTTATCCGGCGCAGCATTTCGACTTCATCCTTGAGCAACATCACAATCCGTTTCTCCGAGTATCCGGTCGGGGACAAGCCATCTCCCGCATTGCGGCAGGACCTTATGCTCGTGCCCTGACATTAATATTACATCAAGATGCCATTTCCTTATAGTCGGGTCCTTCGTTAGCCCCCACTTCCGTATTGTCGTCGCGAAGCAGATGGCCATTCTCGAAAACTGCGACACGGTCGAACAGCTCCATCACGGCCGGATTGGCGACCACCCAGACGATGGCAGGATTGCGCCCATCCTCCCGCAATAGCGCAAAGACGTTGCGGATCACCTGTTCCTGGACACGTTGATCGAGCGCCAGCAGCGGCTGGTTGAAGATGTAGAAGTCGCAGATGCGGATGAGCGCCCGCGCCAGATCCAGCTTCTGACGCTGGCCTGCGGTCAGGCGCTTGCCGCCAGCGCCGACATTGAAATCGAAGCCGAAGGCAAGCACTTCGTTGTAGAGGCCGACAGCCTCGAAAAGATCCCGCACAATGGCCCTGATCTTTTCCGATCCATCCGCATGCTTGTGGCCGATGCGCCCGAACAGCACATTGTCGATGATGCTGCCGGAGGCGATGTAACGGTTCGGGCGATAGTGCTCGATCATACCGGCGAGGTCCGCCGGCAGACCTTCGTCGAACTCGCGCCGTGCCGCGACGATCTTTGCCATCAGCTCGTCAGTCAGGAGACCGAAACGGTGGCGAGGTTCGATATACCCGAAACATAGCCGGATGATCTTGACCTGATCATCCTCGGCAACATCGGCGCGTGGGCGGCCGCGAACCTTTTGCAGCAACGCCTCATAGACGGGGATTTCCTCGGCTGTCATGAACGTCAGTTGCTGGAAGAACGGGTGATCCGGCGGCAGGTCGCGGAACAGTTCCACGACGTTCTCGGCGATTTCCAGACCCATTTCATAGAAGACGTCGCGCAAGCCGACCCGCTGGAGCACGGTCTTGAAGAACGGATGTCCCTCAAGCGCGCCGTCCCACATCACCTGATCGGTGATCGTGCCGAAGAGCAGATTTTCGCCGATCGTTGCTTCGATGTTGTACGAGCCGGGCTCGAAGAACACCACGAGGTCGCTGAGCTTCTCCTCTTCGAGGCGCTGGCGAAGCGCGCTGCGCATTTCGACGATACCCGCGGCAAAAGCCGCATTGCGGTTCGGGTCGATGGTGGAGCGCACTGCAAGCGCCAGCACGTCGTTGGTCAGAAGGACGGCATCGAGGACCGGTCTGATCTTGAGCAGAAGATCTTCCGGTCCAGTTGCGCCGGCCGCCTGATAATCGACCCAATCGCTGTTGACGTCGAAGGATGGATTGCCTGCAAGCTTGGCTTCGACCAGCTCCCACTTGCGATGGGCCGCGCGCTCACCTTCATACCGGACTTCGGTCAATGGCGCGTGCTTCAAGCCGTAGAGCAGGTTGTCGCCAAGGCTACCCTGAAACACATAGACGTCCGAGGAGGCATAAGAAATCCGCCGGCCGGTGACCGATTCCGGCATCTCCAGAATATCCTGACCGCCAATGACAACCCGACCGGCCGCCGGCCAGATCAGACGGGCGAAGGCCTCTGCCAACACTTCTCCGCCGCCTTTGAGCGCGACCGCCTCGCCTGGCTGCACCTGCAGCGAAACGTGGTCGAGAAGCGTGACGCCACCATCGTCGGTCACCGTGAGGTTGACGGCCGCGAGCGCACCGCTCAGCGGTTCGGGACTTGTCGCCGCGACGGCGTGAACCTTGGGATCGAGCAGCGGATCGACGCTGAACTGCTCGACCACCTGGGCATACTTGACCTGCACGTCCTGGCGCGCCTGGTCCCAATCGATGAGTTCCTTCAGCGGTCCGGGCAGGTCCTTGTAGGCGCCGATAACGGCGACGAGCTGGCCGATATCGAGGCGGCCCTGGAGGGCAAAATAGCCGCCGATCGAATAGAACAGGAAAGGCGTAACCTGGGCGAGGAAGTTGTTGATGAACTTGACCAGAAACTTCCACTGATAGAGGTCGTAGCGGATCTTGAAGATCCGTGCGAGCCGCGATGCGATATCGGCACGCTCGAAATTGGAGGTGTCATAACCACGGATCGTGCCGATGCCGTCGACGATCTCGCTCACCCGGCCGGACAATTCGCGCGCCGTCAGCTGGCGTTCACGCCCAAGCACCAGCAGCCGCTTGCGCATGCGCGGGATGATCACGGCCTGCACGGCGACGATGACGGAGGCGATCAGCCCCAGCCAGAAGCTCTGCAACAGGATGAAGATCAAGGCTGTCAGCGCTTGACCGCCCAGCAGCGCCGGCGACACGAAGGCGTCGCCCGTGAAGCCGCCGAGCGGCTCCACTTCGTCCTTGATCATCGTCGAGATCTCGGCCGGTTTCACCCGCTTGAAATGCGTCGGTGGGAACCGCAGGACCCGGTCGACAAGCTCGAAACGGATCCGCCGCAAGAGACGCTCGCCGAGCCGTCCTTTGAAGGTGTTGATGTAGAATTTGAAGAGGCCGTTCACGACCACAAGCAGCAGGAATACGAGGCTCAGAGCCAGCAACATCCCCTCGCGGCCGAGCTGGAAGCCATCGAAGAGATTGATCGTCCCAAGATAAGGCAAGTCAAAGGAGATCGCCAGGAACGCCTGCGTCGCTTCCGGGCTGGCGAAGCCGTCGCCCTGAATCGGTCCGTTGACGATCTGCTTGGGCAGGTCGAAGGACAGGAAATAGGGCACCATCGAAAACGCCACGACCACCAGGATCCAGAGCTGATCCTTGCGCGTATGGGTCCAAATATAGCGGGAGAGGCGTGATTCCATGTTTCTGGCAACGGGACCTTATTGAACACTGCTATGTGTGCGGCGAGGGCTGTCACGATACCCAGCCACGAAATGCGTGCTTGTGATACTTTCCGACTGAACCGCCAGGGGCGTCCGGTCGCGAGGCGTTTCGGCAAAATCTGATCCGGCTTCGAATCCGGTTCACTAGATTATGCAGGAGCGCGAGAAAACCGCAATGGACGCCGCCTTTGAGATTGGCGATCGTGTCTCCTCGCAACGGATGGCGCAGGGAAGGAGACGGGCGTGCTTATTGCGCTCGATCGTATGCCAGCTTACAACGACCGAATGAAACACACCAGCCACCACCCTACTCCTGCGAGCGACTGGTACGAAAACGCTTTCGACCTGACGCGCGGAATTGCCGCCTACACCAGAAGCCCTCTGATCGACGGCATCGCCAAGGTGATCGCCAGGCATCCGGACGCCGATATTGCCAACGCGTTCAACCACAAGCAGGTGGCGTGCAAGCTTTGGGCTCGCGACACGCTGCTGGAAGCCGCGGGCAAATCCTATGAGCGGATCGTCATTCTCGGCGGCTGGTACGGAATTCTTTCCGCCATGCTGCTCGAGGACCGCCGCTTCGATATCGCAATGGCTGAGAGCTATGACATCGACCCTTCGGTCGAGGCTGTCGCGCGCACGCTTAACGCAACCTTTGCCGACCGATTCCAAGCCGTCACGGCGGATATGTACGCGATCGACTATGGTAGTCTTGGCGCAGACCTGATCGTCAACACGAGCTGCGAGCATATTGCCGATCTGCGCTCGTGGCTCGATCTGATCCCGCGAGGTACACGCGTCCTGCTGCAATCCAACGATTACTTCAGCGAACCGACCCACATCAACTGTGTGGCGTCCGTCGACGCATTCGCCAACCAGGCAAAGCTCGCGACACTCGATTTCGCCGGCGCTTTGCCGACGAAAAAATATACAAGATTCATGCTGATCGGGACGGTTTGACAAGCACTTTCGAGAGCCGCTCGCGCAGGATTGCAGCCGTGTGAGTGGCGCCCTCGAGGTCGAGCGGCGGCATCGCCGGCTTCCCACGTGCCAGCAGCATTTCAACATCGCGCGCCAATCGGGCCGGCGTTACGTCGTTCTCCGGCAAGACGCCGGCAAGCCCGAGCTTTGCCAGTCGCACTGCCCGCGTCGATTGTTCCGTTTCCCCACCAGCCGTGAACGGGATCAGCAGGGATGTACACCCGGCGCGAATGATGTCGCAGACCGTATTGTAGCCAGCCTGCGAGACGGAAAGCCGCGCACCGGAAAGCAGGCTGGCGAAATCCTGCCGAAACCGGAACAGCTTCACATTGCCCGGTGCCGCGGCTTCGAGCGCATCATAGTCGACCTGCGGCAGGTTCGGCCCGGTAATCAGGCACCATTGCAGCTCCGGCGGCAGAAGCCTCGCAGCCTCTAGCCCGGCGCCGATCAGCTCCTTTCCGACCGCACCGCCACCTGCCGAGACCAGCACATCGAAGCGCTCCAACGGCGCCATCGGCGGACCGCCGGCAACGAGGCCGGTATAGGCGACCTTGTCGGCGATCTCCTGCGCGTAAGGAAAGGTCTCTTCGAGCCGTGCAAAGGCGGGATCCCCATGCACGAGCACGAGGTCGAAATGCGCCTGCACCAGATCCAGCATTTCCTCGGCGCGACCCGGCTTCGTTCGCTCCTGCAGGATATCGCGAAGGGATGTCGCCACCAGTGGGCGTGGGCTCGACGTCTCGATGAGATCGAGCAGCGGCATCAGTTCGAAGCGCATCTGGCGCCGCCCGAACGGAAACGCTTCGAAGATGACCACATCCGGGTCGCACGTGCGAAACGCATCAAGCAGCATATCTCGCCGACGGTCCTTGAAGTCGTCGTCCACCGGATTTCCGGTTTCGTCAGCCAGGCCCGAAAACCCCTTGTCGCCGGCAACGACCGGCGGCAGGGCCACGTGCTTCAATCCGGAAGCTGGAAAGCCGGGAACGGGTGTACCGCCGGTGACCACCGTGACGTCGAAACCATCGGCGGCCAGCGCGCTGGCAATGCGGCTTGCCCGTGCCAGGTGGCCGATCCCCAGCAGATGTTGGACATAGAAGAAGACCCGCCGCTGCCGCGTCATGCCGTCTTCCATTCGTTTGCAAACAGGGCCGTCAGCTGGTCAATGCTGGAATGATGGTCGAAATGTTCCCTCACCCGTTGTTCTGCCGCAGCGCCCAAACGGCGACGCCACTGCGGGTCGCGGATCAACTGCTCCAAGGCGAGCGCCAGCGCCTTTGCGTCCTCCGACGGGACGACACGGCCGTTTTCTCCATCGACCAGCAGCTCAGGTACGCCCGAGATTGCCGTCGAGACGCAGGCGAGCTGCTGGCTCGACGCCTCGACCAAGACGTTCGGCAGTCCATCACGGTCGCCGTCTGCCGTCACCCGGCAGGCAAGCGCAAAGATATCGCTGGTTCGATAGTGGCCGAGCACATCGGTCTGATCGAGCGCACCCTTCCAGGCAATTCTGTCCGAGATGCCGAGCTCGTCGCCGAGAACCTTGAGCTTTGCCGTCAATTCTCCAGCGCCGATATGCTCAAAACGCCAGTGAAGGTCCCGAGGCAAGAGGGCAAGCGCCTTGAGGAGGACGTCGTAGCCCTTCTTGCCCACCGCCCGGCCGACACTGACGATACGAACGGGGTCTTGTGGATTGGAACCATCGCGGCTCGAATGCTCGCCATCGAAATGCGGGAAACGTTCAAGGTCGAGACCGTGATAGCTCAGGTGCACCCTTGCCTTTTGCGATGTCAGGCTCTGCAGATGCTCATATCCGGTTCGGGTGCAGGTCACCGTCCAGCGCGCGCGACCGAGCTTTTCGGAAAGCTCCCAGTCCGGCGATGTCCAGATATCCTTGGCATGTGCAGAACATGTCCAGGGCGTGCCGGCGATGAGGCTGGCGTAAGCCGTGACCGAAGCGGGCGTGTGGATGAAGTGGGCGTGCAGCCAGCCCGGATCACCCGGCCATTCCGACGCCAGCACCAGCGCCTGCCCGAAACGGCGGAAGCGATTGCGGGTCAGGTCCCGGCCGAGATCCTTCGAAAATTGCCCAAGCGCCCTCCAAAAACCGGGCTTCGGCAGCGAGCGCACAAGGCCCTTGAGGACACGCAACGGCTCCTCATGCAGGTATTCCGGCAGGTAGTGCACGTCGGCACGTATCTCGTCATGCACCGGATGGCGCTTGCCGTCGGTTGGACGCCTCAGCGCGATCAGCACCAGCTCATGCCCGGCTTTCTCAAGTCCTAGCAGTTCCTGCGCAATGAAGGTTTCCGAAAGGCGCGGATACCCCTTCAGAACGACGGCAATCTTGCGGTCCGTTGGCAATGCTTCAGCTCGATTTCTTGACGATGCTCAGATATTCACTCGATTGCTCGCCGAGCCACCCGCCGACGATTTCCGAGATATGCACGAGCCCCTCGAGCCGCAGGCCGTTGGCAGAGCTTTTCGAGGGCGGCGCGCGTTGCGGCAAAGCCTTCAACGCGGCGGCGAAACGCAAGGGATCCTCGGCCTCGTCGGGCAGCAACATGTCGATGAGGCCAAGTTCGGCGGCGCGGCGTGCGCGGATCAGCTGCTCCTCGCGCGGCTGGATGCGCGGCACGATCAGCGCCGGCTTGTCGAAAGACAGGATCTCGCAATAGGTGTTGTAGCCCCCCATAGCCACCACGCCCTTGGCTCCAGCGATCAGCTCTTCCATGCGGTTATCGAACTCGATGATCTTGATGTAAGGGATCTTGCTTCCCTTCCTGATCAGCTTTTCGCGCTTCTTGACCGGCATATAGGGGCCAAGCACGACCAGCGCCCTATGCGTCAGCTCCGGATCCTGCTGGTAGGCATGGATGAAATCGTGGATCAGGTCGGCACCATCGCCGCCGCCGCCGGTGGTGACGAGAATATAGTCGCCTTCCGGCTTGTGACCGGGCAACTCTTCTCGCGGCACGCTCCTCTGCAGGAAGCCGACGAAGTTCATGCGCTCGCGGACGGCAGGCGGCACTTCGAGTTCCGTCAGCGGGTCGTAGAAGTCCGGTGGACCATAAACCCAGATCGTATCGTAATACTGCTCGATCTTGCGCATGGTGTCGCGGCGTTTCCATTCCACCTCGAGCAGATGCGGCGCATCCATCACCTCGCGCAGGCCCAGAACGAGCGTCGTTCCATGGGCCTTGAGGTAGGTGAGCGTCTCCTCGACCTCGCCCCGTAGCCCCATCGGCTCCTTGTCGACGATGAAGATGTCCGGTTTGAAGGTTTCCGCCGTGTGCCGGATGATCGACTGGCGCATCTTCAACGTCTCATCCAACTCGATATGGCGATCGAGAGACGTGTAGTTGCCGTTGTGCAGCTTGATGACGCTCGGAATCTTCACGAAGTCGACACGTGCGCGATAGTCAAAGGCGCCGGCAATCGTCGCGCCCGAAATGATCAGGATGTTCAAACCGCGATAATCTTCCACCAGCGAATGCGCAATCGTGCGGCATCGGCGCAGATGGCCGAGCCCGAAAGTGTCGTGGCTGTACATGAGTATTCGGGCATCTTCTAAGCGCCGCGTCATGCCAGAAACCTTTCGCTCAGGAAAAAACGAACCAAAACTCGCGACGCCGGCTTGCGGCCGGCGTCGAAACGGACCTCATTTGTAGGGATCGGCGGCATCGCGCAAGCCATCTCCCAAGAAGTTGAACGCCAAAATCACAAAAATGACCGGGATCGTTGGGAATAGCAGCCAGGGGTAGAAGGCAATCACGCTCACGCTTTTCGCCTCCGTCAGCAGGATACCCCAACTGGTGATCGGAGGACGCAGCCCCAATCCGAGGAAGCTCAGCGCCGTTTCGCCGAGGATCATGCCGGGGATCGAGATCGTCGCGGTGGCGATCAGATGGGACATGAAGCCCGGCACCAGATGCCTTCCGATGATGCGACCGCTCTTTGCACCCATCAATTGCGCAGCAAGGACATAGTCCTCCTCGCGCAATGCCAGCAGTTTCGAACGCACCGCTCGTGCAAGCCCGGTCCAGTCGAGAAGGCCGAGGATGATCGTGATGCCCAGATAAATCAGGATCGGGCTCCAGGTCGCAGGCATGATTGCAGCCAGCGACAGCCAGAGCGGGATGCTCGGGATGGATTGCAGCACTTCGATGACGCGCTGGACGATGAGATCGAAAACACCGCCGTGGTAGCCGGCCAGACCGCCGATAACGATGCCGAGCACGAAGCTGACCGTGATGCCGAGAAGGCCGATCGTCAGCGAAATGCGCGCGCCATAGATAATGCGCGACAGCACATCGCGGCCGAGCCGGTCGGTGCCGAGCAGGAAGAGCTGCCCGTCCTTTGCCGGGCATGCGAGGTGCACGTTGCTTTCAAACAGGCCCCAGAAGCGGTAGCCGTCGCCGCGGCAGAAGAAGCGGATCGGCTCGACGTCCTGCAGGTTGTCGGTGTAGTTGCGCTTCAGCGTCTCCATATCGAGTTCCATCGTCCGTCCATAGACGAACGGCCCGACGAACTTGCCCTCGTGGAATAGATGCACAGACTGCGGCGGCGCATAGATATAGTCCACATTGCGCGTGTGCAGATTGTAGGGCGCCAGGAACTCGCAGATGAGGATCATCAGATAGAGCGCGACCAGGAAAATGCCGGAGATCAGCGCCAGCTTGTGCCGACGGAACTTCCACCACATCAGCCGGAATTGCGAAGCCTGGTTTACCCGCACCTGCTCTTCCGTCATCGCTTCGACGGAATAGGGATCGAATGGTGCAGCCGATACGTAGTGCTGCAGCGGTTCGCCGGGTGCCGGAAGGAATGACGTCACTTGGTGCTCCTGCCTTGCAGCCGTATCCGAGGATCAAGAATGGCGAGCGCGAGATCGGAAATCAGCACGCCGATGACGGTCAGAAAAGCGAGGAACATCAGGAAGGAGCCTGCCAGATACATGTCCTGGCTCTGCAACGCCTTGATCAGCATCGGGCCGGTCGTTTCGAGCGACAGCACGATTGCCGTGATTTCCGCGCCGGAAATGATCGCCGGCAGGATGGAACCGATATCCGAGATGAAGAAGTTCAGCGCCATCCTGAGCGGATACTTGAGCAGGGTGCGCATCGGCGAAAGCCCTTTTGCGCGGGCGGTCACGACATATTGCTTCTGCAGTTCGTCAAGCAGATTGGCGCGCAGACGCCGGATCATGCCGGCGGTCCCCGCAGCACCGACGATGACCACTGGTATCCAGATATGTTCCAGGATCGATTTCGCCTTCTCCCAACTCATCGGTTCGGCCAGATACTTCTGATCCATGAGGTGGCCGATCGAGATACCGAACCAGATATTGGCGAAGTACATCATGATCAGCGCCAGCATGAAGTTCGGGATGGCGATGCCGATCAGACCCATCAGCGACAGGCCATAATCGCCCCAGCTATACTGATGCGTGGCGGAGTAGATGCCGATCGGGAAGGCGATCAGCCAGGTGAAGATGATCGTGACGAAGGAAACCAGGATCGTCAGCCACAGCCTGTCGCCGACGACGGCGCTGACCGGCAGTTCGTATTCGAAGGAGTAGCCGAAATCACCCTGCAGCATGCCGCCGAGCCAGTGGACATATCGCAGCAGAGGCGGCTGATCGAAACCATATTCCTTCCGCAGCGCCTCGATTTGCTCCATGTTGACGCCTTCGCCCTGCGCCCTGATCTCGGCGACGTAGCTCTCGAAGTAGTCGCCGGGCGGCAGCTCGATGATGGTGAAGACGAGCGCTGAAATAATGAGCAAGGTCGGGACCATCGCCGCGATGCGCCAGAGGATGTATCGCAGCATGTCAGCCTTCCTGCTCGATCCAGAACGTATCGGGTTTATAGACGCCGAAATAGCTCGTCGGGTCGAAACCGTAGAGCGCCGCTTCCGGGACGTTCTTGATCTTGTTGGCAACGAGGATCGGCTGCAGGGAGGCGTTCACGATACCGATCGAGAAGACCTGGTCCGTGTAGATCGACAGCATCCGCCCCCAGATTTCCGTGCGCTCGGCATCCTCGGCCGAATGCCGCCAACGCTGCAGAAGTTCGGCTAGTTCAACTGCAGCCGGAAGATCGGGCGCCTGGCCCATCTCCCCATGCGAGAGGTAGTTAAGTCCCCAAACCGGCCATTGCAGCTGATCGTCCGCAGTCGGCGCCAGTTGGCCCGGATTCATGTCCGCGGTCGGCACACCATTGTCGAGCCCGAACCACATGGACATGATGATCTCGCCGCCGACGGCGCGGCTACGGAACGTGTCGCGTTGCGACGTGCGGATAAACAGGGAAATGCCGACCTTCTGCCAGTAGTCGGTGATCAACTGCAGGACATCGGTCTCGAGCGTGCTTTCGCCCGCGGTCTCGACGACGATCTGCGCAGCGCGGCCGTCAGAGAGAATACGAATACCATCGCTGCCGCGGTTCGTCAGACCAGCCTCATCCAACAGCGCATTGGCCTGCACCGGGTCGTGGGCGATCCAGGCGGAGGCGAATTCCGGCCGGAACAACGGGCTGTCGGGCAGCACCGTATCGGCACTCTCCTTGGTCAGTCCGTAGAAGACGGCCTTGTTGATTTCGGACCGGTCGATCGCCAGTGACAGCGCCCGCCGGACGCGCACATCCTGCAGCAACGGGCGCCAGATCGCATCGGAGCAATTGAGATTGGGAAGCAGGGCGACCCGCGAACCTTGCGTCTTCTTCCAGAGGCGAACCTTTACCGGATAGCGCTTTTCAGCATCTTTCAGGAAGGTGTAGTCGATGAAGTCGATGTTCGTCGCCTGAAGGTCGCTCTCGCCGGTGCCGGCCTTCGCCGGGATCAGCGCCGGAGAGCTGACGTTGAGCACGAATTTATCGATATAAGGAAGCTGCAAGCCGTTCTCGTCAACCCGATGGTAGAAGGCGTTACGCTCGAACACGAATTGCTCGGCAGGCAAGGCTGTCGTGTTGCGCCACGGGTCGAGAGTAGGCAGATCGGGATTTTCCGGGCGATAGGAACGGGCCATGCGCATGTGCAACTGGCTCCATTTCTTGACCCTCTGTTCCTTCAGAAGAGCCTTGAGCTTGTCCTCATCCTGATATTTCTCATGGAACTGTTTGAGGTAGGTCGCCGGCATCGCCAGCACCAAGGGTTGCGGTGCGGCGAGTTTTTGCAGGAAATCAGGGTTGGGAGCGGACCAGGAATAGCGCACCGTGCGCTCGTCGATGACCTCGAACTTTCCGGCCTCGCCGTCCATCATCAGCGCCGTCGACAAGCCTGCCGGGCTCAGTTTCTCGTTGAGAAGCACATCTTCCCAACAGTAACGGAAGTCTTCCGTCGTCAACGGGCTGCCGTCCGACCACTTGTGTCCCTCGCGCAGATGGAACGTGAAGATCCGATCCTCGACCGTCTCGAAGCTTTCCAGCACATCCGCCTGCAGCTCGAGTTCTTCGTCGTAGCCGACGAGGCGCGAATAGCCGTAGACGGTCATCAACCGTATGTCCTTCGCGCTGCCGATCAGGCTCTGCACCGTGCCGCCGTGTTTGCCCGGCTGGCGCCCCATGCCGGCAACGTTGATGACACGCGGCGTCTTCGGCAGCCGCTCATTGACGGGTGGCAACTTTCCCTCGGCGACAAGCGCCTCCAAGAGTTTCGGCTCGCTTGACGCCGCAAGCAGATATTTGGGAAAAGCCACTGTAGCGAGCAGCGCGAGTGCAGTTCGGCGAGTGATCATGGCCGTAACTCCCTTGCATCCACTGACTTGCGAGCCAGCACGTAGTGGTCGCCGCCGAGGTCGGCAGGAGAAAGCGCATCCTCCTGGCCGTCGCCGCTGAACTGCGGCCCCCAGCGTCGCATGTCCGATCCCTCAATGGCCTTGAGCAGATCGAAATCCAGCGAACGATCAAGATCCGGATACGGAACGGCGGCGAGCAGCGATTTGGTATAGGGATGCACCGGCTTGCGCATCAGAACTTCGCGCGGCGCGAGCTCGACGATCCGCCCTGCACACATCACCGCGATCCGGTCGGCCATATAGTCGACCACCGCCAGATTGTGCGAGATGAACAGGCATGTCAGCCCAAGCTCCTTCTGCAGATCCTTGAGCAGATTGAGAATCTGGGCCTGGACGGAAACGTCGAGCGCCGAGACCGGCTCGTCGCAGATCAACAGTTGCGGCACCAGGGCGAGCGCTCTCGCTATACCGATGCGCTGACGCTGGCCACCGGAAAAACTGTGCGGATAACGGTTGACGAACCGCTGGTCGAGGCCAACGGCCTGCAACAGCGAACGTACCGTCTCTTCACGTGATTTTGCCGTTCCGCGCCCATGGATCTCGAGCGGCTCGCTCAGGATATTCTTGACGGTCATGCGTGGTGAGAGCGATGACACCGGATCCTGAAAAACCATCTGGATCTTCGAGCGCAGCGTCTTAAGCTCATCGCCTTCGGCCTTGAGCACGTCGATCGGACCTTCGCCGTCATCGAAGCTGACACTGCCGCCGTCCGGCGTGACGGCCCGCATCAAGATCTTGCTGACCGTCGTCTTGCCGCAGCCGCTCTCTCCGACCAGACCCAGACATTCGCCGCGACGGATATCGAAGCTGACATTGTCCACCGCACGATGGCGAGATGGGTCCTTCTTGCCGAACCACGACGTTTTGCGCGTGCCATAGGTCTTGGAAAGGTTGCGCACCGACAGGAGAACGTCGGGGCCAGCCGCCTTGGCGGAATCCTTGGCCCCGAGCAATGTCCCTGCTTTGACCGGCACTTCCCGCAACGCCTTCAGCCGCTCTCCCGGCTTCATGTCGAAATGCGGAACTGCAGCCATCAGGCCCTTGAGATAGGGGTGCTGCGGATTGCGGAAGATCGCGTCGACCGGGCCAGCCTCGACAATCTGGCCGTGATAGATCACGACGACTTCGTCAGCCATATTGGCGACCACGCCGAGATCGTGGGTGATCAACAGCATCGCCATGTTGAGTTTGACCTGCAGCTCGCGCAGCAACTGCAGGATCTGCGCCTGCACCGTCACGTCAAGCGCTGTTGTCGGCTCGTCGGCGATCAACAATGCCGGTCGGCAGATCAGTGCCATGGCGATCATGGCGCGCTGGCGCATGCCGCCGGAAAGCTCGAAAGGATACATGTCATAGGCGCGCTTCGGGTTCGAAAACCCAACGTAGCCAAGAAGCTCCTCCGTTCGCGCGCGCCTTTCGGCCTTTTCCGCATCCGTATGAATTTTTAGGACTTCGGAGATCTGGTTGCCGATCGTATGGAGCGGCGACAGAGACGTCATCGGCTCCTGGAAGATCTTGCTGATCCGCGTGCCGCGCAACGCCCGTATTTCTTCGCCTTCGCGCTCCAGCGAAAGCAGGTCGATCGGCTTGCCCTTGGCCTCTGGATCGTTGAACAGGACCTGCCCGCCAACCCGCGCAACATTCGGCAGGATGCCCATGACGGCCTGACTGATAGCCGACTTTCCGGAACCGGACTCGCCGACGAGCGCGGTCACCTTTCCTGGCAAAATTCTGAAATTCGCTTCCTTGACGGCTTCAACTTCGCCGCCGAGCACCGAGAATGTGATCCGCAGACCTTCAACTCGAAGCAGGTCCGCCCCTGATGTCATCGCAACACACTTCCCTCATTGCCCTTGCATCCGCCGCCTCTAAAAAAAAGACTATCGCAGCTTCAGGGGGCTGTCCAGCTTAGGCCCTTGCAACCGCAGCGTAGTTCACCGTCGTGTCGCAATCGTCAGGGAGAAGGGCAAGCCTCTTGAGACAGCACGTCGGCGCAGTACGGCGATCGACGGAAATCATCGTAATAGAGCGTCCAGTCGGTCACATCGGCTGCGCGATAGGGCCCAAACTTGAAGTACTGGTTGCGGCCGAGCCCCTTGTCCGCATGCCCGACATGGCCCTTGACCGTGATGATAGGCTTACCATTGGCAAAAAGTTCGATGTGGCCGCTGCCGTCGGCGCCTGGTTTTGTATAAATCGCGAAATCGATCCAGCCCGATTTCGGATCCGGCAGCGGATTACCGTGGTTCGTGACGGCGATTGCGTCGGTGCAGCCATTGAACAGATTGCCGTCTTCCGCGTTCCAGGCAGGATCCGCTGCCACGAGCATGCGCATCTGATTGACGCCCGGGCGCCCCCAGACCGGCACTTCACCCGGCTTGCAGCTGGCGGCAACCCCGTCCGGTCCGGAGGAAACCGGCGCGAGATAGTTGGTCTCCACAGTCGCGAACAATTTGCCGAAATTCATGCGCAGCGCCAGGAACGGGCTGAAATCGCCTTCAGCGCCCGGGTCGATCTCGCGCTTCCATTGCGCCACGAGGTAACGATGGTCGCCGGACGGGATGGGGTCGGCAAACTTCACCGAGAAGCCGTACCATACACCCTGGTCGTAGGGCACGCGCAGCGCCGTCTGCTCCCAGATCTCCGCTCTCTCGCTGCAGCCATCGAGCGAATCCGGACAGGTCGGCACGACGCTCAGTTTGAGCCCGCCATTGCCGCTGCGCTTGACGAGGCTCTGAAACTCGGCCGTCCCCGCGCTCTGCTCGAAATTCTCGCGGTAATAAAGCCCACCATCCGGCGAGAAATTCTCCCCCTCGAACCCGTCGAAAAGCTTAGTTTCCCAAGGTTGCGCTGCCGCGACGCCAGTAATGAAGAAGCTTGCGACGATGAGGGCTGTTCGGAACATACGGATCCTTACTGGAGCATCTTGTCGATGAGACCGCGAGGCGGCTGCAACGGACGGGTGTTGCGATGGAGCAGCATGACATGTTCGGCCTCGGAAAGTCCATCCTGCAGCACATCTTCAAGTCGCTCATCCGATCTGGGCAGAAGTGCTGCCTCGTTCGGATAGAGAATGGTGAATTTCTGACGCACGCCGCGCAGCTTCTCCTGGCCGAGCGCTGTCCAGTCGCCGCCACAGTAGTTGACGAAGGCCTCGCTGGCGACGACGCTATGGGCGTATTTCTTCGTCAGGTTCTGCAGCCGCTGCACTTCGTTGACTGCCGAGCCGAAGGCGGAGAACGTCAACCGGTCCCGCAGGCCGACATTGCCGAACATCACATTGCCGACATGCAGTCCGACACCATAGCCGATCGGGTCGCGCCCCTGCTTGCGCCGCTCTGAATTGAGCAGTTCCATGCGGGCGGTCGCGGCGCGCACGGCGCCGAACGCCTCGCGGGCGGCAAACTCGGAAGGCTCCTTGTGCCGGCCGCAGGGATAGACCGCCAGGAAACCATCGCCGACGAAGCTCAGGATGTGGCCGCCGTTGCGGTTGAACGGTGCGGCGATCGCATCGAAGTAGCCGTTCAGCGTCTCGATATAGGACTGGCGGCCTTCCTTTTCCGCGAGCATTGTCGAGCGGCGCATATCCGCCATCACGAGGATAGCGCGCACCGTCTCGCCGTCGCCGCGACGGACCTGACCGCTCATGACGCGCCGGCCGGCGCTCGAGCCGAGATAGGTGGTCAGCATATTGTCGGCGAGCTTGCCGAGAACGGCCATCTTGGCCGCGACCGCGAGATGGTTCTGCAGCCGCAGCAGACCGCCGATGACGTCATCGGTGAAGCCGCCATGGCGGTCCGTCGTCCAGGAGCCGACCATGCCATGACCGGAATCGGCGCCGAGCGACTGCATGAAGGCGATATAGTCGGTCGCCCCCTGCTCTTTCAGTTCGTCGAAGATCGGGAACTCCGACGGCGTGTCCTTGTAAAGGCGCCGACGCACATGCTCGAGATTGTTGTTCAGCAGGTAATAGTAGGGGCTGCGCAGGAACCGCTCCGGATTGAGCGCCAGTTCTTCGTGCCGAAGGCCGCTGACCTCGACACCCTTGCCGCGCACCCAGGTGAAGCCGAGCGCGTCATAGAGCGGATGCAGCATCGAAAAGGAAAGGTGCACGCGCATCAGCGGCAGGCCGGCAGCCGCGAGCCGCTCGCAGAAGCCCTTGACGATCGTCTCCAGCGACTCGTCGCTGAGCGACGTCCGCATGAGCCAATCCGCGACCTTGTCGATCAGGATTTCAGATACGTTGTCGTTTACCGGGCCCATTTCGCGTCCTCACCGTGACAGACAGTCCAGCACCATGCCCTTTTGCGATGGGCAAACGGCCCGGCGATGTGTCGGCGTTCGCTCGCGGCGGGTGATGATGATACGTGCCCGTTAAGAAAATGCTCCAACCGATTCCGGCGTCGATGACGTGCAGGCACCCGGAATGCGGCACTTATATGTTGCAGATATTGATGGCCCTCTGCAATTTCCAGAGGCGAGTGAATTTTTTGTTTCGCGCCGCGCCCACACGAATATTTGATGGCCGGCGAATGCACCGCAGTCGGGGGAAGGCGTCGGCGCCATGCTTGACTTGCAGCTTGTTTATATCCAACAAACCACGGCATGTCGCCAGGCTGGCACGTCCCATTCACAAGAGCTGGAACCGAAACTTGACCTCACCCCATCACGAAAGGCTGCTGGCGTCGATCTCGGCGCGCGCCGCCCATGTCGGCGTCATCGGACTTGGTTATGTCGGCTTGCCGCTCGCGATCGCGGCGGCGCGCGCCGGCTTTTCGGTGACCGGTTTCGACATCGACCCGGGAAAGATCGTCGCGCTGGATGCACATAAGTCCTATATCGCGGCCGTACCGGACGCCGTCCTTGCCGAGCAGGCAGCAGCCAACCGTTTCCGCTCCACGACCGATTTCGGACGGCTCGGCAGTTGCGACGTCATCGTCATTTGCGTGCCGACGCCCCTGACGAAGCATCGCGATCCCGACCTTTCCTTCGTCGAAAAGACGTCGCGCGCTATCGCTGCAACACTCAGGGGCGGCCAGCTCGTCGTGCTCGAATCGACGACCTATCCGGGAACGACCGACGACGTCGTGCGCACCATCCTCGAGGAGACCGGCCTCAAATCGGGAACCGACTTCTTTGTCGGCTTTTCGCCCGAGCGTGAGGATCCCGGCAACCCGGTCTACGAGACGACCAGCATCCCGAAAGTCGTGGCCGGCGACGGGCCGTTTGCAGCAAGCCTGATGGAACGATTCTATGCCGCGGTGGTCAAAACCGTCGTGCCGGTATCGTCCAACGCTACGGCGGAAGCGGTCAAGTTGACGGAGAACATCTTCCGCTCGGTCAACATCGCCCTCGTCAACGAATTGAAGATCGTCTACGAGGCCATGGGCATCGACGTGTGGGAAGTGATCGAGGCGGCGAAGACCAAGCCGTTCGGCTACATGCCGTTCTATCCCGGACCTGGGCTCGGCGGGCACTGCATCCCGATCGATCCCTTCTACCTCACCTGGAAATCGCGGGAATACGAACTGCCCACCCGGTTCATCGAACTGGCCGGCGAGATCAACTCGGCAATGCCGCGTCACGTGGTCAGCCGGCTCGCCGAAGCGCTCGACCGTCACGCGGGCAAGGCGCTTAGCCGATCGAAGATCCTCGTCATCGGCCTTGCCTACAAGAAGAACGTGCCGGACATTCGCGAAAGCCCTTCGCTGAGATTGATCGAACTGATCGAGGAACGCGGCGGCCGTTGCGAATACCACGACCCCTATGTCGCCGAGATCCCGTCTACGCGGGAACATGGTGCCCTGAAAGGCAGACGGTCCGTGGCGCTCGACGAGCAATCGATCCGGCTGTTCGATGCCGTGCTGGTGGCGACCGATCACGACCGGATCGACTACGCCGCCCTTGCTTCCGCCTCAGCCCTTATCGTCGATACGCGCAACGTGTTTCATCGCCAGGGCCTGACCGGCGAGCACATCGTCAAGGCCTAGGGTCGGGGCCCAGCCAAAGCCGCCTTCAGCTTGCTGGCGGCAACCGCATAGCCGCCGGAGGCTCCATCGACGAAGTGCATGTGGTCGCGGCTCATCGGCGTGGGCACGATGCAGGTCATCAATGCGGAGTCCTGCTGGTGCAGACCGTAGCGGCCGACACCGGCCGCCTCGGCCTGGCGTAGCCGCGCCTCGATCAAGGCGAGGCGCGCTGCGCTGATATCGATCGTCATCTTCAGGCCGTCGTCGAATTTGCGAAAATCGGTGTTGTTGGCGAGATCGCGCCGATAGCGGGTCGTATCGAACGTGCCGAGGTTCCAGCCCAACCGAAAACAGATAAACAGCGCCAATGTCTGCAACGTGATCCAAAAACGTGTCAGCTGCCGCCCTCGCAGCGGTGCCCTCGCGCGTGCCTCGGTTTCTATGCCCTGGGTGGAAAAACGTGGTTCGGGCCCAAGCTCGGGAACGGGATGCGCGTGTCGCTCTTCCCCGTCGGCAAGAGCAACGATGTCGGCGATCAGCGCCTGAAATCCCGGTCCGTTCCCTTTTTCGCCGGGCACAGCAATGATCGATGCGATCGAGCCGTGGCGGGACTGGATGGGGTTCCAGCGGCACGAAAGCCCCGTGAGATCTGGGCGCGTGCCTGGCGGTGCTGCCTCCACCTGGTAACGCCCCGCCTTCATGGCCGCTTCCGCCCAGCTTGCACCGCCGCCGGAAAACATCGCGTAGGAAACCTCCTCGCTCGCCTTGAAGCGGGCGACGCGCATATCGAGGCCATCCGCCCTGATATCGCTGACCGGCACCAGTGCAGCACGCAATTCAAGCCCCAGTTCTTCCAGGACCCAGGTCTTCACGGCAGAAAGCGCGTCCTTCGCGCGCTCGGTCATTGACGCCGGCAGAACCGCCAAGGCGCCGTCGCCTCCGAAAACGAAGGGCATGGACTTTTGGTCGAGCGCGTTCATCAGCGCGGAGATGACGCTTGCACCAGCCATGTTTACGGTCTTGTACCTCCCGTCGGCGATCGCCCCGGTGGAGTTGACGATATCGGCAAGGGCAAGCATCCAGCCATCGGGCAAGGCGCGATAGTTCGCCTCGTCTGCGACGCCTTCGAACGCATCGAAGAGCGGCACGCTATCGTAAAACCCTGTTTCACCTGCCTGCGCCATGAGTGCTCCGACCTCTTAACCGCTGGCTTTGTCGATAGACATTCCACGCAAGACCGCAAGAAAAAGTTTCATGGCACGGCGTCGCATTGCAGAGCCAGCCTTGGCGATGGCGAAGCGATGGGCGACCCCATGTCGCGACAGTCGCCAAACGGCTCATCAAGTTGACCCGTCTCAATTTGGCACGATTGGCCCAACGAGGCCGCGAGCCACAGCTCATATGCCGGCAAGGAAAGCATCGACACGCGTCAGGGCGTAACGTCCTGGCAATAATGATCGACCGTTCAAGCGTTCTCCTAAAATTTGACGGTTGTCAGGTTGCCGTCCGCGTGCCCAATTCCGCTACAACCGGGAAGCAACCAATATCCCAGCATACTACCGGGCGCAGTTACGGAAAAGGAGGGCACTTATGGACGGTGAAACCGAGAAGTCTGCAAACCATCTCCCCTTCGCTTTTCCGCCCCGCTGTCGCCCGCAAGCCCCGAAATCTCCGAGCGCCGCGCCGCGCTACTTCGGCCTCCTGGCCTCGACCGCGCTCGGCCTGGTACTGATGCAAGGCTCGCCGGCCAGTGCTGCCTGCACCTTGACACCAACACCGGGCAACAGCGTTTATGTCTGCGACAGCGGCACATCAGGCAGCCTCACCGACCTCGATGGAAACAATAGCCTCACGCTTCCCGCCGGTGGCAGCGGTACGATAAACGGCGCTGTCACCTTCGGTGCCGGCACTGATACCGTCGCCATTCACAGCGGCACCATTACCGGCAACCTGCAACAGGGTGACGGGATCGATGATTTCACCATGACGGATGGCACGCTCCAATCGCTCGAGCAGGGAGACGGCCTCGACACCTTCTTAATGTCGGGTGGCCGGATCATCGATTATTTCGAGGCAGGGGACCATGCAATCATGACCGGCGGCCGGATCGGCCGCGTCAACATGCGTCTCGACGACAATTTCTTTGACATGTCAGGCGGCGTCATCGACAGGAACCTCGTTACCGGCCTCGGCAACGACACGATCATCCTCTCCGGGGGCACGATTGCTGGCAACATCAGTGTGAGCAGCGGTACGGACAGTTTGACCGTGACGGGTGGATCCCTCGCTGGCGACGTGTTGATGAGTTTTGGGGCTGATACGTTTACCTGGGATGGCGGCGGCGTCATCCAGGGAACAGTCGAGCTCGGCGGCGACGACGACACCGCGACGCTCAGCAACCTCACAAGTGCGAACCTCGGCGGCACGGATGCGATCACGGGCGGCCTTGGCGTTGACAACCTGACACTGGCGAACGTCACAACGGACGGCGTCGCTCGGCTGCAGAACTGGGAAACCATCGCCGCGACCAGTGGCACTGTGCTGACCTTCGACGGAACCCTGACGCTTGGCGATAGCGGCACCGGAACGGGAACGCTTGATGTCAGTTCATCCAGCACGCTTCTCGCCGGCGGCACCAACTCCGCAATATCAGCTGCCACAGCGGGACAATTCGCAAGTCTCATCAACAGCGGCAGCATCGACCTCACGAATGGCGGTGCCGGCACGAGCGACACTTTTACCATCAACGGCAATTACACCGGCAATGGTGGCCTGCTCCTGCTCAACAGCGTACTCGGCACCGATTCTTCGCCATCCGACCGACTGGTCGTCTCAGGCGGCACGGCGTCCGGCACCACCGGCATTGGCATCGTCAACACCGGCGGGAGCGGAGCCTCGACCTTGCTGGACGGCATCCTGGTGGTCGAGCTCACCAATGGCGCAACAGCGGCCGCCGGCGCTTTCGGGCTCAATGGGCGGGTTGCGGCCGGCGCCCATGAATATTTTCTCTTCAAGGGCGGCATTTCGGCCGGCACTGCGGAGAATTTCTATCTGCGCTCCACCCTCGTCACACCTCCGGTGGTCCCGCCGCCCGTGATCGTCCCGCCTGTGGAGATCGTTCAGCCGCCAGTGACGACACCCGTGCTGGAAGTCGTCACACCGGACGTCGTAATAGTACCGCCTGGACCAGGCGTTACGCCACCTTCGGAGGATGCCACGCCGGTAGCCCCCGAGGTGGTGGTTGTGTCAATAGGCGGCACGCCGACAGCTGTGGAGGTCGTTCCGCTCTACCGCGTTGAAGTTCCTACCTATTCCGCCGTCCCGCCCGTCGCCCAGTATCTCGCCCTATCTAGCCTCGGCACGTTTCATGAGCGCCGCGGAGATCAAGCGCTGCTCGACGGCGCCGGAGCATTGCCGGCGAGTTGGATGCGCGTCTTCGGTCAGAACGCCGAGTTCGAATGGGAAGGGACCGTTTCGCCCGGCTTCGACGGCAATTTGTTCGGCTTTCAAGCTGGCCAGGATCTTTTCGCGTGGGAAGGCGAAGGCGGGCATCACGATCGTGTCGGTCTGTTGGTCGGATATGCCCGCACAAGCGGCGACATCAAGGGACAGGCGCTCGGCTGGAATAATCTGAGCGTCGGAGAAATCGACGTCGACGCAACCAGTATCGGAGGATACTGGACGCATATCGGCCCAAATGACTGGTATCTCGATGCCGTCTTGATGGGAACGCAGTTCGGCGGCGACGCAACATCGATCGGGGCGACCGGCATCGAAATCGATGGCACCGGCATAACGGCGTCGCTGGAAGGTGGTTATCCCATTTCGTTGGCCGAGGGATGGACGCTCGAGCCTCAGGCACAATTGATCTGGCAGCACCTCTCCTTGGACGATCAACGTGACGCATTCTCGGCAGTAAATTTCGACAGCGACGATGCAGTCACGGGGCGGCTGGGCTTCCGCCTGCAAGGCGACGTTCCGACGGAAACGGCAACGCTTCAGCCCTACATCAAAGCCAATATCTGGCACGGCTTCGATGCGGACCAGCACGTCAACTTCGGCACGGATCCCATAGCTACCAAAGTCGGCGGCACCGCTTTGGAAATCGGCGGTGGTCTCGTTGCAAAATTGTCGGAATCGACCAGCCTCTTCGCGACGGCGGACTACACGACCAACCTCGGCGGAGACAAAACGCAAGTGCTGGAGGGGAATATCGGCATCAGCATAAAATGGTGACATCGTCACCAGATCCTGCCGCAAACGTCCTGGGCAGAGGACGAAGCAGCACTTGGGATGTGCCGCTTCACATACGCTGGCGATTGCAAGAAATCGCCGTGTCAGCTTGAGGAGGAGCAACAGCTACGACAGCCGCGTGACCGGATAAGCTCCCGAAAAGCCTGACGGTTGTTGCAAAAACGGGCCGTTGGTCGCTGCCTGCGACAAGGCTTCGGCCCACCCGACGCAACATCAGATATGCCACCGTGATTGTGGGCATTGATAAGGTTAATGTCTAAACAATAACCCTTGGCATTGCAGGGGGGTGGTCATATGTGCTTGTCTATTGGTCAGGCGCAGGCAACCAGGCTTGCGCGGGCAGCGTGAAGCCGAAACAGGAATGCAAGAAGACAACTTTCGAGTGCGGTTCTGGGGCGTAAGAGGGAGCTTACCGGTATCCGGTGAGCAGTTCCTGCGCTATGGGGGAAATACATCCTGCATCGAAATTCGATGCGGCAAGGAAGTGTTGCTCTTCGATGCGGGATCCGGATTGCGCGAAGCCGGCACCTCGCTGATCGCCGAGGGCGTCGACAACTACGACCTCTTCTTCACCCACAGTCACTACGACCACATCATCGGCCTTCCCTATTTCAAGCCGATCTACAAGTGTCAGTCGTCCGTGCGGTTCTGGTCGGGACACCTGCACGGCGTGATGACGACCAAGGAAATGATCCGCGACTTCATGCGGCCACCGTGGTTCCCGGTCGATCCGGACATCTGTCAGGCAAGCCTCGAAGGCGTCGACTTCAAGCCCGGAGACGTGCTGACCCCGCGCGAGGGCGTGACGATCCGCACGACGAGCCTTACCCACCCCGGCGGTTGCGTCGGCTACCGCGTCGAATGGAACGGCCGTGCCGTTGCGCTCGTCTACGACACCGAACATGAACCCGGCGTTCTCGACCCGGCGGTGCTTGAGCTGATCGCCGGCGCCGACATGGTGATCTATGACTGCACTTACCTCGAAAGCGAGATGACGCACTATCGCGGCTATGGTCATTCGACCGGGGTCCATGGCTCGCGCCTCGCCATGGCGGCGGGCGTCAAGCGCCTGGCGATGTTCCATCACGATCCCGCTCGAACAGATGCACAGCTGGACGCAATGGAAGTCGACGTACGATCCATGTTCGCCGGCGCGTTCGCTGCCCGCGACGGACAGATCATCGACCTATGAGATCAGACGCCTGACGCCAACGGCAACCGGTATGTCCGGCAGTGACGGTAAAGAGCATTTCAAGGAAATCCCACACGGCCTCGTCATGCACGAGGTGATGAGTCAGCAGCCCGACCGTGCGGCCCGACTGATCCTCCCGACCCTCAATGTCGCCGCAGACCTGCCGGATGCGCTCGACGATATCGGCGATGATGAGCCTGTGGTCCCGGCATCCGCGCGTACCGCGCCAATCCATGACATCGACGTGAGTGTTGGCGAGCGGGAACGGCGACGGCTTCTCCGGTCCGAACACCGAGAGGACAGAAAATCCGATCTCCGGCAATCGCTGCAGCAAGGCGGAGTCGATCCGATTCCAAGGCGGAACGAGCATTGGAACGAAATGTTCGGGAAAAAGCGTTTGCAAACGCTCGACCCCGCGGCGCAGTTCATCGAGGATGACGGCGTGCGGCCGATGGGCGCCGAGTTCCTGTTTTTTCTCCTCGGGTGGCGCATGATTGCGGTGCGCCCAGCCATGGGCCGCCACGCTGATATCGGCAATGCCAGCGACACGCCGTGCCAGCGCGTCGGTAGCCGGCGCAGGCGGCACGGCGAGTGTCACCGGGATAGCATGGCTTGCCGCAAGCAAAAGCAGCCGGTCGAGCAGCGCAGTCGGCTCGACGGCGTCGTCATCCCTCAGCCAGAAATCGACCTTTCGTCCCCGCACACGAGCGCGGTCGAGTTCATCGACGAGCGATTGCCAGCCAGCATCAACGGTCAAGTGGTCTTCTCCAGAAATTCGTCGAAAATCTCACCCAATCGCCTCGCCGCAGCGGGAAAGGATCGCTCTTCGTGGACGAAGCGTCGAGCTTCGTCGCCAAGTTGTTGGCGGGTAAACGGTTCATCGATCAGGCGGCGGATCGCGGCGGCGTAGGCCTCGACGTCGCCCTCGGGCGTCAGCAATCCGGTCTCGCCATCCCTCACCACCTCCGGCACGCCGGCCGTCCGCTGCGCTATGACGGGCAGCCCTGCCGCCTGCGCCTCGAGATAGGCCAGCCCATAGGCTTCACCGCAGCCGGGCCAAAGATAAAGCCCGCTTTCGCTGAGGATGGCGGGAATGTCGCGCGCGTCCTTTTCGCCAAGCCAGAACAACCGATCCGCGGGCAATGCAGAAAAAGCATCGCGGACCTGCTGTCGGCACGGCCCGTCGCCGACAATGGTCATTGTCCAGGGCCGATCGACAAGCAACGCTAGCGAGCTCGCAAGCATGCGGTAACTGTTCAGCTTGTCGCCGCTGCGCATCATCGCCACGGCGACAAGACGGCAGCCATCAACGGCTGCGTGGGATTGCGACGAGAACGGGCTCGTATCGATGAAGGGAGGGAGCATTGTATGCCGGCAATCGGGCGCTGCCTCCAGCAGACCATCGCGGTCCCGCCGCGTCAGACAGATATTGACCGCCGCCTGCTCTATCGCGCGCAGTACATGGCGTTGGGCAACGGCGCGGACGCCCTCATTGCGACGGAGAGAGTAGGAGGCCTCCGCCGTGACGTAGGGAATGGAAAACTCGGCCGCAAGCCCCGGCCCTATCAGATCAGGTGCCTTGTAATAGGGGTGATAGCAAAACCAGGCATTCGGCGGCGTTTCGGCCAGCCAGAGGGTGCGAATCCGCTCCGCTTCCCCAACTGCGGCTGCCGTGATCGATGCGAACTGCGCCTCGCAAGCGTCCGCCATGAAGCTACGCAACTCGCTGGTAATCGACACCTCGTGCCCCGCTTGCCGTAGGGCGTCAATCAGCATGCGCGCCATCAGCCGGTCACCGGATGGAACAGGGTGGCTGGGGGATTTCAGCGGCGCGTAAAAGGCGATTTTCATGCAGAGCGAGCTATCGCGCCTTCCTTTGGCGCTGTCAACGGCGGCGGGCAGTGCAAGCGCAGCCTTTGGGCTGCACTCGGACCCTCACCGGATCAATCGATAGGTATGTCGTAGTAATCCCTCCGAACGAGCTTGAGCGATCGGTCCGGCTGGATAATGTAAGTCTCTTTGACGAAGCTGTTTCCGCTCATGAAATTATGCGGCACGATGCTGCCGACCGGTGCTTTCGTCAGCTTGGTGCGCGGTTGCCCGCCATAGGTGATGCTGCCCGGAATCGGCGCCAGGTCAGGCGTCGTACAGCCGGCAAGTGCCAGGCCGAGCACCGCGAACAACACCAACGGCCCGCCGAAACGAGACACATGTCTAGGATCAATCATCACCAATGCCTCCTAAGGCCGGCCTGAAACAAGGTGCTTTGGGCCCACAGCGTCGCGCGTTGGGGATCGCCTGCAAAGGTCGCGATAGCACATTAAACTCGCGGCATAACTCCTTAACTCGGCTCCAACTTGAGCGATCAAGCAATACCGCTTCTGCCGCCTTGCGCTCCATCTAGGGTCTGGACCTAGTCTTCGGATTGCCGTCGTCAAGAAAGGCGCCGAGCCGCTCAAGCAGACGTGATGCGAAATTACTCTACGCCAGCGTCGGTAGCAGCCGGTGCCTGTGCCGTAGGCGCCGCTTTGGCATGTTCCGCCAACAGCCCGTAGGCCACGTAGTACTTGTAGATATTGCCGACATACTGAACCGTCTCGCGCCCAACAATCTCGGCGGCTGCATTTTCGACATTGCCGAACCAGAGGTCAGGATTGAGCCCCATATCCTTCGCCTTCGCCCGGAACTTGCGCAAGTTTCCCGGGCCGGCATTGTAGGCTGCAAATGCAAAGAGGAGCTGGTTGCGCGGCGTGATCGCGGGATCGGCGATGTACGTGTCCACCAGGTGCCGGAGGTACTTCGACCCTGCCTGGACGTTCAGATCCTGGTCCTTGTCGATCCCCTTGATGCCAACGGACTTGTCGGCCGCCGTCGACGGCAGGAGCTGCATGACGCCGACTGCACCACGCGGGCTGCGCCTGGACTGATCGAGCTGGGACTCCTGATAGCCCTGCGCCATCAGCATGAGATAATCGAAGGAGTACGTGTCGCCGTGCTTGCGGAAAATCTCGACCAATTTCTGGAACCGCTCGACATCGGCCGGCGCATAGGCGCGCTTCAGCATCTTGTCGCTCTTGTAGTAGGAATTCTTCAGGATATTGCCAAAGGTCGTGCCGACGCGATGCGTTTTGACGAAGGCATCGAGCGTCGCTTTCAGTTTGGGACTATCCTTGCGGATCGCCCAGGCGATCTGCCCATGATCTGACACCAGGATATCGTCGCGTACCTTGATATCCCTAAAGACCGTAGCCCAGATGTCGGCCTTGTACTTGTCGACAACCGTCCACGGCAACAGACCGGCATTGATCATCTCGAGCACATCTTCGTCCTCGAGATTTTCGTCCATATCCTTGATCGATATCGGTGCGCGGCCGGCCTTGACGAATCCGGCACTCAGCGCGACCAGATGCTCATGGTAGCTGCTGGACTTGCGCACGCGGACCTCCTGTCCGCTCAGATCGTCGACACTGGCAATGGCCGGCGCAGAGGGGCCGGTTACCAGCACTTCCTTGGCCTCATCGAACAAAGGGGCAGTGAAATCGACCTTCGCCAATCGTGCTTCCGTTATCGTCAGGTTGCCCATCACGATGTCGCCACGCCCGTCCTCCAACGCCGTCAATAGCCGCGCTCGGGGCACAGGCACAAAGGCGATGCGAATTTTCTCGATCTCCCTCTTCCGCCCGGCATTGAGTTCCTTCTCCAATGCCATCCCGAATTCCACCGCGGTGCCAAGCTGCCGGCCGCGATCGATGAAGTAGATGGTCTTGCTGAATGGAACGACGATCCGAATGAGGCGCCGCTTCTCCATGACGTCGAGATCGCCGAGATGCGGGGCGATGATCGCCTGGAACGTACTTTCGTTCGATTGCGCCTGCAGGTTCCCGATGCCAACGATCGCGAAGAGCAGCATGAACAATGCAAGCCGTTTCATCTTGGCCTCCCCAGCCCGAGAAACCCTATTCCGGCGGTGCGCCCTCACCGAGCGCTGCTGCCGCATTCTTCTTGGCGATCGCATCGCGCGTCGCCGCAGCCGCGGCCGCGGTCTGCTCGTCGCCGGCCACCTGCACCGTCGGCGAGGCGAACGAGATGCCGTTCTTGTCGAACGCCTCCTTGATCATCGCCTGGGCCCGGCGCCGGATCTGCGTCTGATGTCCCGGCTTCGTCGTCATCGCGAAGCTCAAGGTGATGCCGTAGTCGCCGAACGTCTCGACGCCCTTCATCTTCACCGTCTCGATGATCATCGGACCGAGTTCCGGATCTTCGAGAAGCGTCGCGCCGATGCCCTTCACCACCTTCTTCACCTTGGCGATGTCGGCCTCGTAGGAGACGTTGATCATGAACTTGTCGATCACCCAGTCGCGGCTCATGTTCTGGACGGCGCCAAGCGAGCCGAACGGCACGGTGAAGACCGGGCCGCGATGATGCCGCAGCTTCACCGAACGGATGCTGAAGGATTCGACCGTGCCCTTGTAGCTGCCGCTTTGAATGTACTCGCCGATACGGAACGCATCATCCGTCATGTAGAAGATCCCGCTGATGACATCCTTGACCAGGGTCTGCGAGCCAAAGCCGATGGCGACGCCAAAAACACCGGCGCCGGCGATCAGCGGGCCGATCTGCACACCGAGGCCGGAGAGCACCATCAGCACCGCCACCACCAGGATGAAGGCCGCCAGGAAATTGCGCAGGATCGGCATCAGCGTCAGCAGGCGGGTGTTGCGGGCCCGTTGAGCGGGATCGGTCGTTTCGACGGCGGCATGCTTGACGCGCAGGCTGATCAGGCTCTTGATCAACTGCCATACCAGATCCGCCGCCAGCACGATGACGACACCGGCAAGCACGCCACGGAAGATCCGATTGAGGGCATCGTCCTGCACCATCATCGACGCGTTGACGCGGAAGACAAGCGCCAGCCATCCCGCCGCCAGGGCAATGATCACCAGTCTGGCGCCGCGTTCAATCAGCACGTTGCGCATCACCCGCATGTCGTCGTCCGCCGCCGTGTCGAGCATCGTCTTGGCAAAGGCACTGGTGAAACGCAGGAGCGACGGCAGGCCGATGACATAAAGGCCGATCCAGAACAGCACCCGCATGTCCGCCACCCACAGCAGCCAGAGCAGCACCAGGAAGGCGACCATCAGGATGTTGCCGACAACGCGGCGCGAGCCCGTGGTGGCGCCGACAGGCCGGCGCAGCACGGTGAGGATGGCAAGCGCCAGCACGACCAGACCGAGGGCGGCGGCAATCAGATTGCGCACGTCTGCGGAGATTGAAAGGGCGTGCATGGCGTCGCCAATGCCCCATATGGCGGCGGCCGCGCAGATAATCGCCACCGAGGAGCGGTACCAGAACCGGGCATCCTCAGTCGTCAGCGAGAGATAGCCAGTCCGGCCGGCCGGATCCGTCGCGTCAACCGGCCCGCCGGACAGCACCGCGGATGCGATGGTGATAAGCAGGCGAGCCCCGATCCAGGCAACCAGCAGCGGCGCGATGGTCTCTTCAAGCCGTGAGGGCCAGTCGGCCACAGCAAGCACGGTGGTCGTGGCGATCGCGAACACCAGCAGCGGCAGCACTTTGACGAGCATCGAACGCGCCGGCCCGGTCAACTGCGCAGAACTCAATGTCCGTCTCAGCAGATAACGCAGCAGGTATTCGGCGCCGTAACCGATCAACAGGATGAAGAAGAACCCTTTGAGGATCGGCGCCGTGCCATGGTTCTCCATCTCGCCCTGGAGACGGGTCCGCGCCGCATCGAACTCGGCACCGATGCGCGGCACCGCGTTGGTGATGCCGGTCATGTGGCGGCGGAGTTCGGTCGTCCAGCGGGCCGCAAACCCGCTCGCCGGCGCCGCATCGGCAGGTGCCGCTGCCGCAGGCGTCGTGCCGGCTGGTGTCGCCGGCTGTCTGGTGGCCAGCCATTGCCGGACCTCCGGATCGTCGAGCAATTCGATCAGTTGCTGAACCTTGGCCGGCTCTGCGGCCGGCGCGGTGGCTTGGGTCTGAGCCTGGCTCGCGGACACAAGTCCCAGAAACACCGTCAAAAAAGCTAGAATACGGGCCATTGAGCCCCAGAACCCACGTGGCGAACTGACACCGAACATGCTGATCATACCCCCAGCGACCGGCGGAGCGCCGATCGATTCCTGTCCTCATCCGCACAAACGCTAACACAGTCCCCGGCGTTTATGCCAACTTCCGTTTTCGGTGCGCCTTTTCAGATCAACGACGGCGGAAACCGCCACCGCCGCCACCATGAAAGCCGCCGCCCCCACCGTGGAAGCCACCGCCTCCGGAGAACCCGCCTCCGCCGTGGAAACCACCGCCACCAAATCCGCCGCTGCCACCGCCAAATCCGCCGGGGCGATCGAACCCACCCCCGCCGAAGCCCCCGCTACTCGGGAAATTCAACGGACGCTGGTCGAACGACTGATGCTCGAAGGAGCGCTGGTTGCCGATCTGGCGCCCGGCGCGATCGATCGCCAGGTGGTCCGGCGCACGATTGCCGATGGCGTTCCCGCCACCGGCCGGACCGCGATCGTCGATGCGCTTGTTCAGGTTCTGCGCCGCATCGGGGTGCTGGGTTGCGAACTGCTGACCGGCTCTCTTCGCATCCTGGATCGACGGCTTTTGAACCGGCTGCCAGCCGTCCGGTGTGTGCTTCTGCCATTGGCCATCGTCGCGACGATAGACATTGCCATCGCGTCCGGCATAGACGTCGCCGCCCTTGCCGCCGGCAACGAAGCCGTGATTGCCGTCGGAGGTGCGCCAATGGGCACCGGCGCCGCCGGCGGTCGAGCCGCCGCTGATCCGGGCGAAATCCGAACCGTGCTTGACCGCGGCCGTACCCCAGCTGCCATAGACATTGTGCCCGCCACGCGCGATCGCCGCATTGCCGGTGCGGGGATTGTAGGCAGCGACAAAGCCGCGCTCGCCTGCCGGACCGTAGCCCGCGGCGCCACGGATATAGGTGCCGGTGCGCGGGTTGTAGGCAGCGCCGGCCGCGATACCGCGATAGGGACCATAAGCGTAGCCATAGCGGCCGAACGTGCCGACCGCCGGATTGTAGAACGCGCCGACGCCATAGCTTACCGGGCGTGGATAATAGGGCCAGTAGCCGCCACCGGCCCAACCATAGTCCCAGTAGTCGTCATAGTACCAGCCGGTGCCGTAGACGAACGTGTCCCAGGCGAGGTAGGCCCCGAGATAGCCCATGGTGTATCCGAACCAAACCGCGTCCGGCTCGGTGTCGTAGATGCGGACATAGGTAGCGTTGTAGACCGGCGATGACGGCGGGATCGTGTAGATCTCGTCGGGGACGGCCTTTGCCACGGTGAACGGACCGGTCGGCGTATCGCCGACGAACCAGACGCCGTCCTTCAACACGAAGTACTTGTCGGCAACCTGGATCACCGTTTCATTGGTATTGACGGCATAGGTGAGCGCCCTTCCGTCGATCTTCTCGAATTTCGGGTCGCCGCTATAGGCGACCTCAACCTTCACCGAACCGTCCAGCGAGACGCGGGCCTTTTCGGGAATACTTGCCTTCAACCTGGCTTCGGCATTTTCCGAGGTGCCCGGAACCGACGAGCGGACCGTGTAATAGGCGGCATCCTCCGGAATATTCTGGAAATCCTGGGGAAGGTTGGGGGTGGCGAAGGTCCAGGGGCCATCGAGCGACGCAGCCGAGAACCAGCGGCCGGAGACGAGCACGTACCAGTTCGAATCCTGAGCCAGATAGAACACATCGCTCTCGGTGTTCGTCGCAATCTTCAGACCGGTGCCCGGCACGGCTTCGAGCTTCGGCTCGCCGTCGAAGACGAGCAGTTCCGACGGCGTGTCCGAATAGATGACCTTGGGCACCGCGCCCTCTCCGGCAGCCAGCGGAATGGCCGCCTTCGCGTCCTTCCAGTTGTCATCATCGGGCAATTTGCCGAACAGATCGGGAAGCGAGGTTACCGGCTGCCAGCCGCTCGACAGGTCTTTCGACTGAAGCCATGCCTTTTCGTTGCGAAGATAATAGGTGCTGTCGGCGTCGAGCTTGAACAGGTCCCAATTGGTGTTGACGGCAAAGGAGAGGCCTTCGGCGCCCTTGACCGGCGCGAACACCGCCTTGCCGTCGGTCTGCACCAGCAGCGCCGGCACCTTGCTGACGTAGATCGGCGGCGGATCGGCCTTCAGACCTTCGACATTGCCGAGCCGCTCATAGTCGGCAAGGCTCGCGGTCAGCTTGTCCTCCGACAGCGTTATGGTGCCGACGGGCATCACCTTGCCGGCCTCCAAGGCGAGGTCGGCCAGTTCCTGGCGATCGAGAACCGAGAAATTGATCTCGTCGACCTTGATGTCGGAGACGACCACCTCGTCCGAGCCGCTGTCCGCCACGGTCTTGCCCGTCACCCCGATGACACCGAAGATCGGCTTGGCATCGTCGGACTGCTTGTATTCGGCGGCGATCAGGGCGTCGAGATCGGTAAAATCCTTCCAGGCGTTCACCTGCGGCTGGTAGAGCGTGATCGTCGCCCCCTTGTCGGTCTTGTAGGCGCGCGGCCAGCCAAGGCCCTTCGGATCGGCATCGGCCAGGTACTTGCCGCTGACGAAACCGTCATTCCCTTCGAAGCTGACGGCGCACCAGGTCCCGGCATCGTCGCATTCCTTGACGTCGACCTGCGCGCCCGCGGCGATCTTGCCGAGGCTGTCGAACCCGGTGCCCGGCCCGGCGCGAAAATTGACCGATGCCGTCGTCGTGGCAGGGCCTGCGGCAGCCGTTCCCGAAGCAAGGGCGAGCAGGGTCAGGGTCAGGGGAAATGTGCGCATCTTTGGTTTCTCCGACGTTGCCGCAATTGACTTTGTTGCAGGCGGGCATGGCCCTCATTGCTCAACAACATCGCTCCGCCGCGACCCGGCGCAAGTACGTAACAGTAACAACGGCCGTAACGTCGGCGATGCAATGGGAGCGTTCGGCGTCACGCAGCGCAATTATCCGTGTTTTGGCGCGTAGTGATTGCATCCAGTCATTTATTCGAGCAAACTCATATGTATGATTTGGTCACGCCTACATGCGGAGGAAACACACGTGAACACAAAAGCACCCAGCCAGATTGATGTCTTTGTCGGTTCCCGCGTCAGGATGCGTCGGTTGATGGCCGGGTTGAGCCAGGAGAAGCTGGCGGACGGCCTCGGCATCACGTTCCAACAGGTTCAGAAGTATGAAAAGGGCACGAATCGCATCGGAGCGAGTCGGTTGCAGGCAATCGCCGATGTTCTCGGCGTTCACCCCAGCTTTTTCTTCCAGGAAGGCGAAGAGGGTGCAGCTCCCCGGGCTGGTCTTGGCGATGTGCGCGAGCCCAACGAAATCTCGTCCTTCGTGTCGTCGAAGGAGGGTATTGCGCTCAATCGGGCCTTCCTGAAGATCACCGACCCGATCCTGCGCAAGAAGATCATTTCGCTGGTGGCCGCCGTCGCACAGACGCCCGAGGCAGAAACAGTCGCCGCCCACGGCAGCGCTGCGCACGCCCCCGACCTGCATGGATAGGCGCCACCGGTTGCCGATGAGATAGCCAGATGAAATTCAGATTGCAGACCCTGGGGCGGTTGCGCCTTGTCGACGAAGACGAGTGCGACGTTGCCTTCCCGGAAAAGGGTCTGCTTATTCTCGCTCAGGCGATCGCCGGCGGCCATCGCGAGCAGTCTCGAAACGATGTGGCCAAGCTTCTGTGGGACGAAATCGTTCCGAGCCAGGCCTTCGTCAATCTACGCAAGACGATCTCCCGCGTAACGTCACGGCAGGAAGAACTCGGCCACACGTTCCTCAGCTTCTCGCCGTCGACGGTCCGGCTGGAGCCGGATGCGGTTGCGAGCGATCTCGACGACATCGGCCGGCACGCCGACAAGGACGCGCTATCGCGCTTTCGGTGGGCCGCGGAGAAATTCCGTGACGATTTTCTCAAGGACTTGAAGTCGCAGGGCCGAGCGCTTCACGACTGGATCGGGCAGCAACGCGCCGATCATACGGCGCTGCTGCGCGAGAGCCTGGTCGACGCGGCCGAGAATGCGACCGGCACAGATCGAAAGCTCGTCAAATCCGCTGCGGTCAAAGTTCTGGAGCAGAACCCCGACGACGACGAGGTTCGCAAGATCCTCAAGGCCGTCCTGGCCTCGGAGGGCCGCCAGTATGACGCGCGCCTTCTGCCGGGCGGCGGACTGGTGGCCGCAACTGCCAAGGCGTCGCCACCGTCCGCTTTGACCAACAGCCCACTGCTGGAGACCATGGGCGAGACGCGCCCGCCGCGTGTGGTGCTACTGCCGCCGGGTGCCGGCAATGCCGACGCGGCTGCAACGCTTTTCGCTCATTCCCTGATCGAGGACGTCACGATCGGACTTTGCGCACTCCGCTCGGTCTCGGTGATTGCGCCCTACACGGCAGCGCAGATCAGCCTGCAGGCAGACAAGGCCAGCACCTACGAACAACACGCCATCAGCTATATCCTCGATACCCGGCTGACGAACGAGGGCAGTCGACAGACGCTGTTCACGCAGTTGATCTTCTTTGCCAATGACGAAGTGATCTGGGCAGACCGCTTCACGCTGGATGACGATGGCTTGATGAAGTCGCGCCAGGAGATCGCGCGACAGATCGCGTTTGCCATTGCCAGCCAGGTCGAGCGCAATGAGACCATGCGCAAGACCTATGAGAGCAATGGCGGGTCTTATCGCAACTACCTGCTCGGCCAACGCTATCTCAAGCAACTCAATCTGCCGGAGGTCCGGCGTGCCCGAAAGAGCTTCCGCGAGGCACTTAGCCACAATGCCGATCTGGCTCCGGCGATGAGCGGGCTTGCCCGAACCTATTTCGTGGAGTGGCTTCTGACCGCCCGCGGCGACAGCGAACTCCTGGCCCTTGCCGAACAGTACGCCCGCGACGCGGTCGCCATCGACGATACGCTCGCGGCCGGCTACCGCGAGCTCGGTGTCGTCAAACTCTACAGCCGGCAATTCGACGAGAGCATCGAATTTCATGAGAAGGCCGAAGCGCTCAGCCCGCAGCACGCCAACGTGATTGCCAGCTACGCCGATACGCTCGTGCAGGCCTCGCGTCCGGATGGGGGGCTGCGCAAGATCGAAACGGCGATCAATCTCAATCCGATGGCGCCGGACGAATATTTCTGGACGGCTGCCGGCGCCTGTTACTCGCTTGCTCAGTACGATCAGGCGCTTGCCTATATCGAGCGGATGCGCGACCCCACCCCCGCCGATCGTCTCGCCGCGGCGAGCTGGGGCATGCTCGGCAATCGCAAGAAGGCGGGCCAATACGTGCGCAAGACGTTTGAGGTCCATCCGGACTTCAACCTAGACAAATGGATCGCCATCGTTCCGTTCCGCGAGGAATGGCAGCGGACCCATTACTGCGAAGGCCTGCGCAAGGCCGGTTTCTAACGTATCACCACCACATGAGGGATAAGGGGAAGGTTGATGACGACTCAGGTAGTTGTATTTGGAGTTGAAGGTGACGATGGGCTGTGGCTTGCCGACCTCGGGACGGGTACCGTCACGCGCATCGCAGAGCCGCTCACAGGCGCCCTGGCTTCGGCGAACCAGCACAGAAATGCCGGCGCCACGGTGGTCAAGGGCGTCAACTTCGCCGTTCGCGCCAACTCCGCCGGCTCCGTCTCCGGCGGGTTCATGGACGGCTAAGTCTCGGCGCGCCCGCGCATGGTTTCGGCCTCACATTCAGATCGGGCGAGCGAAAGCCGCCCGGCTTCAGACAATCCTGACGATGCCGACATTTACTCCGACCGTGTCTGTGCGCCCGAAGAAACCTTCGCTCGCATCGCTCCTCTGTTACCTGTCTTCGGCATCAGCCGGCTTGCCCGCCTGACCGGGCTCGACAGTATCGGCATACCCGTCTGGAACGCGGTTTCGCCGAACGCAAGATCGATCGTCATCAACCAGGGCAAGGGTATCACCGATATCGATGCGAAGGTATCGGCGGCGATGGAAGCCCTGGAGCGGGCGGTCGCCTGCAACCCGTCAGCACCGGTGCTGACAGCGACGCGACAGGCACTGCTGGAAAAGGGCGAAAGAGCGCTCGGCCTTCCCGGCCTTGTCGCAGCGGGCGAGGCCGATCTTAGCGATGACGAACCGACGGCGTGGCTGCGCGGCGTCGATCTTCTCTGTCAGCAAACGACCTTCGTACCGTTTCACGCTGCACTGCTCGACCGCACGCTCGAGCGCTGCCGCTACTGGCAGTCGTCGGACGGTCTTGCTTCCGGCAACACCGAAGGTGAAGCGATCCTGCACGGGCTGCTCGAACGCATCGAACGCGATGCTGAGACCTTGTGGCGGCTGCTGCCCGTAGCCGCGCGACTGCGCACCTGCATAGACGTCGATCTGTTCGACGATCCCGTCCTCGACGACATGACAAACCGGATCGCCACCGCGGGCCTGACGCTTCGCCTGTTCGACATGACCAGCGACATCGGCATTCCCTGCCTGTCCGCCGTTATCGCGGATGCCGGCATCCGCGACGCCAAAGAACCGCGTTATCATGACGTCACCATCGGGCATGGCGCCCATCCCGATCCGCGACGCGCCGCGATCCGGGCCATTACCGAGGCCGCGCAGTCGCGCCTCACCTATATCAGCGGCGCGCGCGACGACGTTTTTCCGGAAACCTTCACCCGCAGGCTGCCACCCGAGACACAGCAACTGTTCGAGGCCTCGCCGGGCACCCGGAACCCGCTTGCCTGGGCTGCAGGCAACGGCGAAAACTCGCTGCTCGGGCACGTCGTTGAAGCGCTCACCCGCGCCGGCATCTCCACCGCGGTTGCCGTTCCGCTGCTCGCCGAGCCGCTGCCGTTTTCCGTGGTCAAAGTCTTCGTGCCGGAACTCGAAAATCCTGATGGAGCACGCAAGCGCCGTTTCGGCGCACGGGCACTGTCGCACGCCCTGGAGATCGCATGAAGATCCTCTTTGCCGGGCCGACCTTGCCGGACGCGCAAGCGCTTATCGGCACCGACATCGTACTGCGTCCACCGGCCGTGCAAGGAGACATCCTGCGCGCCACGCAGGACGGCGCAACCGTCATCGGGCTCGTCGATGGTCATTTCGAACAGGTAGCGCCCGTCTGGCACAAGGAGATCCTGTTTGCGCTTTCCCAAGGTGTAGGCGTCTACGGCGCGGCCAGCATGGGCGCGCTTCGCGCCGCCGAATGCGCAGCTTTCGGCATGATCGGCATCGGCAGGATCTACCGGCAATATGTGGCGGGCGAGCTTGATGACGATGCCGATGTCGCCCTTCTGCACGGCCCGGCGGAACTGCGTTATCTGCCTTTGACCCTGCCGCTGGTCAATGTCGTGGCGACACTTGAGGATTTGCGCGCGCGTCAACAGATCGACGCGGCGTCTGCCGCACAACTGCGGATGGCGGCCGCCGGGATCTTTTACAAGCACCGCTGCTGGCCGACGATCGTGGCGCGTGCGAAGCTTCCAGAAGGCACGGATCACAAACGGATCGAAGCGCTTCTGGCGGGCGGAACGATAAACCAGAAGCGCCTCGACGCCCTGGAACTGCTCGATACCATCTGCTCTGCCCCTGACCGGCGGGGAGCGCCGCCGGAAGGCTGGGCATTCAATTCCACAAGCCTTTGGAAGCGGTTGCTCAATCAACTTGTCGCTTCATCCTAAGAATACGGATTTCCCATGCAACGTGTGTCACGCTCGTGTCACGCGCGCTGACAAAAAGTCACGCTATGATTTGACATGTTGAAGTGGATCGCGCTGATCCGCAGGGAACTGGGGAAAATCATGCAATCTTCGATCGCCATGTCCTTTGAACCTGAAGACAAGGAAAAGGAGCTGCTGGCGCTGGCCCGCCTTGTCACCTACGCACGCGATTCTTCGCGCACACTGAATGTCGAAGGCGTTCAATATTGCCTCGAGCTGGCGCTGGCCGCTTTGCTCAAGGAAGTCGAGGAATGCGGCGACAAGACCGCACTGCTGACCAACGAACTCATGAGCCGCGCCAGCCTCGGAAACTGCTGAGCAGGCGGCGTCGACATCAATTTCGCTGGTGGCACAGAAAAGGCCCTGCTTCGCGCTCCCGCAAAGCAGGGCTCTTCCATTTAAAGCACGCTGCACACGAACGGTTTTATGCAACCTGCTTTAAGTTTTGGCTTTTTCGCATCTCGTTGTGACGAAACCGCTGCACACCTTCCGGCGACATGCATTACAGCGCCGCGCGTCTAAATAGACGCGCGGCGCTGTAATGCGAGCTGCGGCACCCTCGTCATTACACGGTCCCGCGGTCGCATTCTTCGCTTTGCTTTTGTCTATCCGTTGCGACCGGCGTGCGCCGGTCGCAAGCCTTTCTGCTGGTCATGCCACGTCAGGGCGGGGGTGCGGAGATTCCTTGGCCGAACGAATCAGGATGGAAATTCTCGCGACGCGGTCGTTGCCCAAATGCTTCTGCGCCCAAAGCGTGATATTTAGTCTATATTTTCAATAGACAATATTGAATAAATGACTGCGACAGGTAGGCTTTCCCTCACGATTTGCGACCGGCCATTTCAGTGGTTCCGCTTCACACAGGTGATGACGGCACCACCCGAGCGCCGCAGCGTAGAAAATGAAGGGAGCCACCATTGACCGACGCCAACTCAACCTTGCCTGTTCTCGATTTGACACGCTTTGCGGCGGGCCACCCCGGGCGGGCGACGGCGCTTGAAGAATTGCGGTCCGTCGCCCGCTCGGTGGGCTTCTTCTATCTCGAAGGTCACGGCATTCCGCAGGAGCAGATCGATGGCGTCCTCGATCTCTCCCGGCGCTTCTTCGCCCTGCCGGAACACGACAAGCTGGCGATCGAGATGCGCAAGTCGCCGCACTTTCGCGGCTACAATCGCGCCGGTCTGGAATATACCCGCGGAACGCAGGACTGGCGGGAGCAGGTGGACTTTGGACCCGAGCGCGCACGCCTCGAGATCAAGGCAAGCGATGCGCCGTGGAAGCGGCTGGTCGGCCCCAACCAGTTTCCGGACGCCCTGCCTGCACTGAAGCCGGCGATCCTCACCTGGATCGAGGCGGTGACACAACTAGGTATCAGGTTGATCGAGGTTTTCGCCGAAGCGCTCGGACAGCGTTCCGATGTGTTCGAGCCGATCTACCGCGACGGCCCCAATCAGTTGTTGAAGATCATCCGCTATCCCGGCCGCGACAAGACCGAAAGCGACCAGGGGGTCGGCGCTCACAAGGACGGCGGTTTCGTCACCATCCTGCTTCAGGACGAGGTCGGCGGCCTTCAGGTCGACGACGGCAAGGGTGGCTGGATCGACGCGCCGCCGAAGCGCGGCACCTTCGTCATCAATGTCGGCGAGCTGCTGGAACTGGCATCGAACGGCTACCTGCTCGCCAACATCCATCGCGTCGTCACGCCGCCCGCCGGCGGCGATCGCCGGTCGGTCGCCTTCTTCCTCGGCGCCAACCTCGCCTCCACCATTCCGGTTCTCGATCTCCCAACCGAGCTTGCGGCCGAGGTTCGCGGTGTGACGCAGGATCCGCTCAACCCGCTGTTCCATGAGGTCGGGCGCAATGTCCTTAAATCACGCCTCAGATCGCACCCCGACGTCGCTGCCGCCCACCATGCCGATCTTGTCGAGCAGCTAAAGGCGCCGGTGCCGGCCTGATCGATTCCATTGCAACCACTCAAAAACTGAAGGAGGCAATCCATGACGATCCATCAAAAGCCTAGGGAAGCTGCAGTCGAAATCAAGGCACCGAGCGGCCTGCGCGATACGTCGCGGCCGCTTCAGCCCGAAACCCTGGCGCTTCATGGCGGCAGCTATCGTTTCGATCCGGTCACAGGCGCTGTCGCCGTGCCGATCTACCAGACGACCTCCTACCAGTTGCCGGGCACCGATGGCGCCGACAAGCTGTTTGCGCTTGAGGCTGCCGGCCATCTCTACACACGCGTCTCCAACCCGACGCAGGACGCATTCGAGCAGCGTCTTGCTGAAATCGAGGGCGGTGCGGCGGCCCTCGCGCTCGGCTCTGGCCAGGCGGCGTCGGCGTTTGCGGTCCTCAACCTCGCCCGCTCGGGCGACAATATCGTTAGCGCGACAGGGCTCTACGGCGGAACCTGGGCGCTCTTTGCCTCGACGCTGAAAAGCTTCGGCATCGAGGTGCGTTTCGTCGACGCGTCCGATCCAGAGGCATTTGCGAAGGCGACCGACGACAGGACGCGGGCCTACTACGCGGAATCGCTCCCCAATCCGAGCCTCGAGGTGTTCGCGATCGGCGAAGTCGCCGAGATCGGCCGCCGGTTCGGCATTCCGCTGATCGTCGACAACACGGCCGCACCCTTGACCATCCGGCCGCTCGATCACGGCGCGGCGATCGTGGTCTATTCCACCACGAAATATATCGGCGGGCACGGCACCTCTATCGGCGGCGCCATCATCGATAGCGGCACCTTCCCGTGGCACGAACATGCCGAACGCCATCCCAATCTGCATGAACCGGATGCGAGCTATCAGGGCAAGACATGGCTGCAGAAGGCCGCCACCATCGACTTCCACCCCTACATCCTGCGCGCCCGCGCCGTTCTCTTGCGCGACCTCGGCGCCGCCGTCAGTCCGCAGAATGCGTTCCAGTTCATCCAGGGGCTGGAAACCTTGCCGCTGCGCATCCGCCAGCACAGCGAAAACGCCATCAAGGTCGCGGATTTCCTGCGCAGCCACCCCAAGGTCGTGCGTGTCATCTTTCCGAAATTCCAGGATGGAGAAGCCAAGGCGCGAAATGAGAAATACTTGCGCCACGGCCACTATGGCGCACTGGTCGGTTTCGAACTGAAGGACGGACGCGAGGCCGGCCGTCGCTTCATCGACGGGCTGCAACTGCTCTACCACGTCGCCAACATCGGCGATGCCCGGTCGCTGGCGATCCATCCGGCAACGACAACCCACTCGCAACTTTCCGAGGCAGACCAGCTCAGAACCGGGGTTACGCCCGGTTATGTCAGGCTGTCGATCGGCATCGAGCATCCCGACGACATCATCGCCGACCTGAAACAGGCGATAGACGCCGCCTAACCTGGCGATGTCGACAACAGGCTCCTTGGCCCAACCGTCGATAGCGGTTGGGCCTTTGACATGTCCGCTGCCCGGGCGAATGCTTCGACAATTCGGATAGCCGGTCCAAGGCCAGAAGCCGCGGCTTGCCGTCTTCCGCCCAGCCCGCGAAGGTGGACCCGATCAGAAACACAACCCGCTGCGCTGTCTCCCCGTGATTGCGCCAGCGACGGAAGGAAACAGCATGACGTCCGAAAACACCCAGGTTCTTCTTGCCTCCCGCCCAAACGGCAAGCCCACATCCGACAACTTCAAGATCGGGCATGCAGCGGTACCAGAGCCTGCCGATGGCCAGGTGTTGCTGAAGATCGTCTACCTGTCACTCGATCCCTATATGCGCGGTCGCATGAATGCCGGAAAATCCTATGCCAAGCCCGTCGAGATCGGCGACGTGATGGAGGGTGGAACGGTGGCACGCGTGGTGCGCTCGCGTCACCCGGACTTCACCGAGGGTGACTTCGTGCTTTCGCATTCCGGCTGGCAGAGCTACGCGCTTTCCGATGGTGCGGGCCTACGCAAGCTCGACCCGTCGGCGGCGCCGCTGTCAACCGCTCTCGGCGTCCTGGGCATGCCGGGTTTTACCGCCTATGCCGGCCTGCTGACGATCGGCAGGCCGAAGCCGGGCGAGACCGTGGTGGTTGCCGCGGCCAGCGGCGCTGTGGGTTCGGCGGTCGGGCAGATTGCGCGCATCAAGGGCGCTCGTGCAGTGGGGATTGCAGGCAGCGCTGCGAAATGCGCTTTCGTTCGCGACGAGCTCGGCTTTGACGCGGTGATCGATCACCACGCGGCCGATTTTGCCGAGCAACTGGCAGCCGCCTGCCCTGGTGGGATCGACGTCTATTTCGAGAATGTCGGCGGGCATGTGTGGGATGCGGTGTTCCCCCTCCTCAACGATTTCGCCCGCATTCCCGTTTGCGGCTTGATCGCGCAATACAACAACCGTCCCGGCGAACAGACTGGTGCCGACCGCCTGCCCCTCGTCATGCGTGACGTTTTGAGCAAGAGCCTTAACATTCGCGGCTTCATCCAAAGGGAGTTCGCAGACCAGCGTCCTGACTTTTACCGTGACATGGCTGGATGGATTGCCTCGGGCCAGATTCGTTACCGGGAAGACATCGTCGACGGCCTTGAGAATGCGCCCACCGCCTTCATCGGACTGCTGGGGGGCCGCAACTTCGGCAAGCTCGTCATTCGCGTCGCCGAAGAGAACTGAAGACTGGAGCGGCAGCAAGTCTTGCCGCCACATGCCTCTGCTCTACGGATTTCCGGCAAGCCGGATACCGGCCTTGCCGAGACCATCTTCGATGAGCGCTGATAGTTCGGGCGCATAGCCTCTTGTGACCGGCTCTGCCAACAGCGAGATTTCGGTGGGCCCCATCTGCGAGCGGACTTCCTCAAGTGCGCTGGCCGCCTCCTGCGTCAAGCCGAGCTGTCCGGCGACGGCCAAGCGCAGCAGATTGACGGCCCGATCCGACGAGTCTGCAAGCTGGCGCAAACGAAGCAGGGCCTCATCATAACGGCGTCCGCGATAGGCATCGAGCGCCAGCGTGAGGGCGGCATCGTGGTGTATGTATTCGCCATTCGTCTCGGCCAGGCGCGCCAATCTGACACCTTCGCCCCAGTGACCCGAGATATACTGCAACAGCCCAAGTCTCGCCGGAATGGCCTCGTCCAGCGGATTGAGTGCGCTGGCGCGCTGACCGGAAAGAAAGGCAGCCTCAATATCCCCCGCCGCAAAGCGCGCCATCATCTGTGCCACGTAGCTCTGGCTCGCCTGTGGGGCGAGCGCGACGGCCGTGTCGGCAAGCTTCAATGCCCTGTCGGCAGCGATCGCTGAGGTGCTCGCTTCGCCCTTTGCCACAAGGATCATTGCCAGGCTTGCCGAGACATCCGGGTCGTTTTCCTTGTAGGCAAGCGACCGCTCGAGGCAAGCAAGCGCGCTCGCGAGATTTTCAGGATCGGTCCGCGCCAGGGCCATATCCGCCTGCAAAACACAACCGTAACCGAGGGATGGTGCGGTGATCTGACGTGCCGCCTCCAGACTGGTGATGACACCGTCTTCGCCGGCAAGCGCGCGTGCAAGCCTCACCACCAGCGTCTGCTGAATCTCGTCGGCGTCGTCGCCTTCGATCGGCACCTTCGACACACCGGAACGCAGAGCCTCGTTGCTTTGCGGGTCCACCACCTGCCAGCTGAGTTCTTGAACATTGTTCGTGACAGTGTAGCTGATCGACAGTCTGTATTCCTTGCTGCTCTCTAGCCGGACAGCCGGACCAGGCGCAACCCAACCCGTCACCGAAGCGACGTCGATGCCGGCAGGCTGTTCCTGCGCCAGCGTCCGCACCGAGGAGAACTGTGACAGCGCATGTACCAGATAGCCACCGGCTTTCCTCAGCTCTTGGTGATCCTTCGGCCGTTGCGGCTGAACATCGACAACGACGGTCGGCTTTTCGGACAAGACCGGCTTCCATGGGAAATGGTCGGCCGTCGAAGTGTAGAACGCGACCGCCATCGCCAAAACTCCGGCACCCCCAATGGCAACACTCGCCATCGGCATACGGCGGCCGACAACGGCAGCCGAATGCAATTGCGCGGGCGGCGCAGCGGCACCAAGCGGCACCGTCGGCGAAGCGAGCGAGGCTTCAGGCGGCTTGCCTTCAGCCTTGACGAAGAGCGGGACGTAGTTGCCCTTCGGGAGTTCAATGCGCAGGACGACTTCATCGCCAAGCGCCTCGTAATATTGTGCCAGGGCTGCGCGCAGTCGAGACGCTTCCACGCGCACGATCGGATCGGTCGCCGGGTCGAAAGAACTCGGCCGGGCGAAGACGTCGATCGCGATCGTATAGGCTTTTACCGACGCTGAGCGCCCGGCGAAGAACTCGTCAACCAGGTATCGCAACAGCTTGCGGTGTCGCTCAGTCCCATGAAAGCGCGGGTCGCCCAACATGCGGTCGAGCTCGGCGCGTGCCGCGCGCTCAACAACAGTGCAGTAAGCCGCTCGGTCCGCGTCTTGTCCTGCGTTCATAACACGCCCCATCTACCTACAACCCAAAAGAGAGTGCAAATGCGAAGCGAACTCTAGATCACAGGACTGGCGGCGGAAAGAAAAATATCGGGCCGTCACAAAACATTTTTCAATGAAATGCCGAAGGTTCAAAATGCAACAACAAGTAAACTGGAAAACCAGTGAGATTACAGGGGTAACGCGATAGAAACTTCGATTCCGCGCGAATAAATTACTAATCATAATGGATTAGATTCACTGCCTGCACCGGATAGGCAGATCGAAATCACTTCTTCCTCGATCTCAAGACAGATGAGTTCGTACTCCGCCACCATCGAAGCATCCTGCAGATCACGCCGACGCTGCCGATCCAGCATGGAGGTCGCCTCGTCATATGCCTCGCAAAGGCTGGCGAGCGGCATGTTCTTGGTGCTCAGGAGTTGCAACTGGCCGCGCAACGCCGGAAGCTTGAGCATCAGCTTCAACAGTCCGCGTTGCTTGGCTTCGTTGGGCATTGTGCTCTACCCGATTGAACGATGATCGATGCTTCATGCCATGCCTGCGCGCAAAGAACCCGCTCGCGCGCCTCTTGCACAGATCCAGAAGTGCCGCCGTTACTCTGATTGCCAACGTCACGTTGAGATATATCTGCCAGACGGATGCAGTCTCAGGTCAGGCAGATGACCAACTTCCGCCTATACCTCTCCTGCCCCACAAAATCGCAGGAACCGTTCGTTTCCGGAAGTACGTAACAGTAACATTGGCTCCGCGTGCTTGACGGACGCCAGATCGCGAGCCGGAAGCGTATCGCTGACGTCTCGTCGGCCTAGGGTCAGGGGACTTCCGCCGCAACCGCTTTGTCATGGGCCGACGGAGCGCCGCCGAACCGCAATCGCCGCAACTTGTCTGGTTTGAATAGTGCGCTACTGTTGGCCCAGCCGGGTGACACAGCCGAAATATGGCAAGCGTCGACGTTGGATTGCCGCCGATTGTAACTGTTACGTACTTCGATGCGGACGACTGCGATGTTTAGAATGCCCGCGACGACATGCGGCGACGGGCCGTAGCGCATGCTGAGTATAACGGAGAGATTTCCATGCGATCCTTGGACAAGACATCTCATGCCCGATCCGGGGCGACGTTCCTTTTTGCCGGAATCACCGCGACCTTTCTGACGTTGCTGAGCACCGAGCTTGCGGCAAGCGACGACAAATTGAGCGGCCTGCCCTCACTCGTCCTCGGCGGACAAACGGCAACAGCTCAGACGTTCCAATTCGAAACCCCTTTCAACAATCTCGTCAACGCGGGCCCGCTCTCGATCGTGCTCGAGAAGACGACTCTCGACGAGGTCAAGACCGCGTTCGGAGGCACTCTCCGCAGCCGGTCTGTGGAGGGCCTATCGATCGGCTGGCTGTGCTACGAGCTTTCGACCGGTGATCTGCCGCGGCGGATCTGGTTCGTCGCCAATGGCAGAGACGCCTCAGCACCCGCCGAAAAGGCGGTGACGTTCATCTCGACCGAAGAAGTTTCCGGCGACGCCGACACGTGCGACACCCCGATCGTGGCGCTCGCGCCCCTGTTGCTGCCGGTACCGACTTTGAAGGACGGCACCGAAGCGCTGGAGAAACGCTTCGGCGCAGGTCCCAAGCAGGGCATGGTGCGCTACGCCCACGAGCAGCAAGGCGAGCAGAACACGATAGTCATGCAATCGCTTGTCTATCGACTGAAGGACGGCCATATCGATGGCATCGCCTTCACGCAGGTTACATCCAAGTAGCAGGCATATCGGCATCACTCGCCGCTATGTCGGCGGCGAGTGATATTGCCGCTACTCTGTCTATTTCTCGAAAGCGTAGATCTTGTTCCAGTCGGCCTTCATGTCGACGAGGAGCCACTTTCGCTGTTCCGCCTCGGTCATCGCCTTGTCGAGCTTGCCCACATGCGACTGGCGATCGTAGGCCCATTCCCGCTCGCCGTCCGTGTGATGCACGATCATCCCGAAGCTTGGGCCCGAGCCCGACGTAACCCATCGCAGCATCTCGTAGTCACCGTCGGAATTCCCCGCGGCGAAGATCGGGCGGCGACCGATGAACCTGTTGATTCCAACCGGCTTGCCGGGGCCATCGTCGATGAAATCCACCGTCGGCTCGCGCATCAGCACCGGCGTGTCGCCCTGAAGTTCATATTTGGTGGCTATGGTGCTGCCGACAACCTGCTCAGGAGGGATCCCGTACATCTGCTCGGTCATTGGCCGCATGAACTCGATGCCGCCGCCCGAAACGATGTAGGTCTTGAAGCCGTTCTCGCGGAGATAATCCAACACCTCTCTCATCGGCAGGTAGGTAATCTCGTTGTAGGGCCGGTCGAAACGGGGATGCTTCGCGCTCGCGAACCAGTCCTTGACGATCTTCGCGAATTCGTCCGTCGTCATGCCCGCATGGGTCGCCATGCCAAGCTCGACAAGGCCTTTTTGACCGGCCGCCGCAACGCCCGCCATGTCGCCCTTGAGCAGCGACGCGAAGGGTTCCTTGTCCTTCCATTCCGGATGCTCCGGGGCCAGGGCCTTGATGCGATCATTGATGAACATCGCCTGGAAATACATTGGCTGCTCGGTCCAGAGCGTACCATCGTTGTCGAACACCGCTATGCGGTCTGCCTCGGAGACATAATCAGGGCCACCCTCAGTCGTCACCCGCGTCACGAAGTCGACGATGGCCGATTTCGCCTCGCTGTCGTTCCAGGAGGGAAGACCGGCTGGAGGCGCATCGGCAGCCACCACAAGCGCCGGAGCGGCCAGCATGAACGCCAGCGATGCCACAGCACCCATAAAGGTTCGCCGCCGCCAGCCTCTCCCTTGCGCATTCGCCGCAATCGACGCAAGCGGTCCTATTGTCATGGGCATCGGGTGTCCTCCTCAACTGAAACAGAATTTGAGCGCGGAACGCCTAGGGCCGACGGATGCAGCGGAAACCGATATGGGTCGTTGCCGCATTCTCCTCATGCGCATGGCGGGCTGCCGGGCGATAGCGGCGGCAGTAATTCGGCGCGCAGAGATGCGACCCGCCCTTTACCACCCGCCGTGCGATCAGGATGTCCGGCTGCCTCGGGTCGTAACTCGCCTCGGCCCCGCCGCCGCGCGGATTGGCGGGGATGCAGCAGTTTTTTTGCGCAGGCTCCGGGTGGTTGCTCGACCAGTAGTCGCTTGTCCATTCCCAGACATTGCCGATCATATCGTAAAGGCCATAACCGTTGGGTGGGAAGCTGGCGACGGGCGACGTCCGCTCGAAACCGTCAGGACGCAGGTTCTCGGTCGGGAAGGCGCCGTGCCAGGTATTGGCCATGAAGCGACCTTCCGGAACCAGTTCGTCGCCCCATGCGTATTCCGCCCCCTCAAGGCCTCCCTTGGCCGCAAACTCCCACTCGGCTTCCGTCGGCAGCTCCTTGCCGGCCCAGGCCGCGTAGGCCATGGCATCGATATAGGAGATGTGCACGACGGGATGGTCGAGCTTGCCGCGAATGTTGCTTTGCCGGCCATAGGGCCGTCGCCAATCGGCGCCGAACTTGAAATCCCACCATTGTGAGGAATCCCGACTGACGACACGTTTGGGAGGGTCGAAGATAACCGAACCCGCACGCATCATTTCCGGCTTGGCACCCGGATAGTCCTTCGGATCAGGAGCCTTCTCGGCGACCGTGACATAACCGGTCGCCTCGACAAATGCGCCAAACTGCCGGTTGGTGACCGGCGTGACGTCGATCCAGAAGCCATCGACCTTCACCGGGTGAGCCGGCGCCTCTTCGGGGTAATGGCTGTCGGATCCCATGGTGAAGGTGCCGCCGTCGATCCAGATCGGCTCGCGCGCGCTGATCGCCATTGGCGTTTCGTCGGGGGTCGGTCTTGTGGCTAGTGCTTGCATATGGGTTCGATCTCCCGGGCAGATGTCTCGACCATCCTGATATCCCGAAGTCTAGACGCAAACTTTCCGACGCCAAAGTACGTAACTGTTACGACGGAACATGAATTGAATTCGGGCGCCGCTTGCCGCGCCCGCGGAGTGATCGAGAACCGCAATCGCCCGCTTCGTTACTGTTACGTTCTTTCCATCGGGCCACATGTAACCTTAATCTCGGCGGAGAGTTCACAAGGGCTGGCGCCGCCGGGCAGGCGGGAGGGGCTAAATCTCATGGGTACACGTGACGACATCGAACAGCTCGGCAAGCGGATCGGCGAAGCCATTGTCGGCCAGGAAGGCATGATCGAACGCCTGCTGCTCGGCCTGCTGAGCAACGGCCACCTGCTGGTCGAAGGCCTGCCCGGGCTTGCCAAGACGCGGGCGATCAAGAGCATGGCGAAGAACCTCGACGCCGAGCTGTCGCGCATCCAGTTCACACCGGACCTTCTGCCCTCCGATATCACCGGTTCGGAAGTCTATTTCACGGAAGGCGGCAAGGGCGAGTTCCGCTTTCAGCAAGGCCCGGTCTTCGCCAACCTCATCCTTGCCGACGAAGTAAACCGCGCTCCTGCGAAAGTGCAGTCCGCCCTGCTTGAGGCGATGGAGGAGCGGCAAGTCACGGTCGGCGGGGCCAGTCACGAATTGCCTGACCTCTTCATGGTCATGGCAACACAGAACCCGATCGAACAGGAGGGCACCTACCCCTTGCCGGAGGCCCAGCTCGATCGCTTCCTGATGCACATCCAGGTCGACTACCCCGACGCCAAGTCGGAGGCCGAGATCATGCGGCTGGTACGGTCGGAAGAAACGGCTGCCGCCGTCAAAGCCAGGTCCGACGAAAAGCTGGCGCAGGCCGCGGTATTTTCGGCACGCAAGGAAATCTCGACGGTGACCGTCTCGGGCGCGATCGAGGACTACATCGTCGCCCTCGTCATGGCGACGCGCTACCCGGACAAGCTCGACATGGACCTGGCCAAATGGATCCAGGTGGGCATCAGTCCGCGCGGCGTCATCGGTCTCGACAAGGTCTCGCGCGCCCACGCCTGGCTGAAGGGCAGAGACTTCGTGACGCCGGACGACGTGCAGGCAACGGTACACGACGTCTTCCGCCATCGTCTCGTCCTTTCCTATGAAGCCCATGCCGGCGGCACCACTGCCAACCAGGTCGTGGACCGGATCGTGCAGCAAGTCGCTGTCGCCTGAGAGATGGAGAAGGGCCGATGGCAATATCCCTGTCCGCATTCGCCCGATCGAAGGGCATCGCCCATCCCGGAAAAGGGGAAGCATCAGGCGCTTACACCTCCGTCGACGAACTGGTCGGGCTCGAAGCGATTGCCTGCGATCTGACCTTCCTGCGCAAGGCGCCGGTTCGGCGCTTGCTGGCTGGACGCCATGAATCGCGCATGCGCGGCCGCGGGCTTTCCTTCGAGGAACTTCGCGAATACCTGCCGGGCGACGACATCCGAACCATCGACTGGAGGGTGACGGCGCGCACCGGCAAGCCCGTCGTGCGGGTCTATGACGAGGAGAAGGATCGACCGGCCCTTGTTATCGTCGACCAACGCATCAACATGTTCTTCGGCAGCCGCCGCGCCATGAAGTCGGTGGCCGCGGCAGAGGTGGCGGCCCTTTGCGCCTGGCGCATCACCGCGCTCGGCGACCGGGTCGGCGGCTTCGTCTTCGGAGACGAGACCGTCGACGAGGTCCGGCCCTATCACAGCCGCGAGGCCGTCATTCGTTTTGCCGACATCATCGTTCGCCACAATACGGCGCTCACCGCTGCCTCTCAGGTAGCAAGGGGCGACGAGCAACTGGACCTCGTGCTCTCGACCGTCGCCAATATCGCCAAGCATGATCACTTGATCATCGTCATCAGCGATTTCGACGGGCACGGTCTGGAAACGCGCGACATGCTGCTCAAGCTGTCGGCCCACAATGACGTGATCGCTATCCTGATCTACGACCCCTTCATGCTGGAATTGCCGCGCAAGGGCGACATCGTCGTCAGTGGCGGCGCTCAGCAGGCCGAGCTTCAATTTGGCCACGGAAACGTCCGCGAGGCGATCGACAGCTTCGCCCGCAAGCGCGGGCGTGCGCTGCTGGCATGGCAGCAGGACCTGGGCCTGCCGATGCTGCCCATTTCTTCGGCGGAAGAGATCGCACCGCAATTGCGCAACATGCTCGGCCAATTGGCCTGGCGTCAGCGGAGACGGTAGCGATGGAAGGCGCCACGCCATCGGTCGATCCTGGTCTCGCTGCCGCGCTCCGCGGTCTTGCCGATATCGCCTTGCCGCCGCGCGTCTCCATGCTGCCGCAGACCTGGGCCTGGGCCGTGCTCGCCGCGCTCGTTGTCCTGGCAATCGCCTTCGCGCTCTGGCGCTGGTATCGATACCGTGAGATCAATCGCTATCGTCGCGAGGCGCTTGGCGAACTTCGTCTGATCGAAGAGGGCATCGGCACGGCCCAAACACGTGGCGATGCGCTCGCTGCCCTGCCCGCCCTTCTCAAGCGCACCGCGCTCGCGGTCTGGCCCCGCGAGACGATTGCCAATCTGAGCGGCAGAGGCTGGATCGGCTTTCTCGACGCCCATTCCGGTGGCCCTGTCCTTCCCGAAGCCGCGGCGCGTTTCTTCGAAGAGGCGGAATACCGCGGACCGGCGGCATTGGCATCTGTTCCCGAGGCCGAAGCCAAGGCTCACGTCGCTGCGGCGCGGCACTGGATCGAGGCGCACCATGTACGTTCTTGATCATTCCTGGCTGCTCGTCCTGCTGCCGCTTCCCGTCGTCATCTGGTGGCTCCTCCCCGCCTATCGCGAGCAATCGGCGGCGGTCCGGATCCCGTTCTTCAAGGACATCACCGCGGCGGCGGGCATCGGCGCGACCGAAGGATCGGTCGTGCCCAAGTCAAACCTCGGGCAAAAGCTGATTGCGCCGATCTGCTGGGTCCTGATCGTGCTGGCGCTGGCACGGCCGCAATATATCGAACCGCCGATCGAAAAGATCGAACCGCAGCGCGATCTGATGCTGGCGATCGACCTGTCGCAATCAATGGATACGCGCGACTTTCACGATCCCGGCGGCAATCTGCAGACCCGTGTCGATGCCGTGCATGCGGTTGTTGGCGACTTCATCGACAAGCGCCCCGACGACCGGCTCGGCCTGGTCGCCTTTGGCGACGCGCCCTACCCGCTCGTGCCGTTCACGCTCGACCACAAGACCGTCAAGGCGATGCTGGCCGACAGCCTGCCGGGCATGGCGGGGCCGCGCACCGCGATCGGCGATGCGATCGGCCTTGCAATCAAGATGTTCGACCAAAGCACGGCGCCGGATAAGGTCCTGATCCTGCTGACCGACGGCAACGACACGGCCAGCAAGATGCCGCCCGACAAGGCCGCCGGCATCGCAGCCGAAAAACACATCGTCATCCACACTGTCGGTATCGGCGATCCCAATGCGCAAGGGGAGCAGAAGCTCGACACATCAATCCTGCAACAGATCGCTACGGCGACGCACGGTCGCTACTTCTTCGGCCAGGACCAGACGTCGCTCCAGAACATCTACGAGTTGCTCGACCAGTTGACGCCTGCGAACCAGAAGACCCTATCCTGGCGGCCACGTATCGAATTGTTCCATTATCCGCTCGGTGCGTCGCTGATCATCGTCCTCGCCTATCACGCGATCATGTGGCTGCTGTCAGCGCATGCGGACCGGCGTCGCGAACGGGAGGCCGGGGCATGATTGCCGACTTCCATTTCCTCAGACCACTCTGGCTGCTGGCGCTGGCAGCAGCGCCCTTGCTCGTCGTTCTGATCGGTAGACGCACCGACGTGCGCTCCCAATGGCGGGACATGATTGCGCCGCATCTTCTCGATCACCTGCTGATCGAGAAAGCCGGGAAGCGCCGCTTTCATCCCGTTCATCTGACGGCTGGCCTGATTATGATCGCCGCGATCGCAGCTGCCGGTCCGACATGGCAACGCGAAAAGCCACCCTTCGTCGAGGATACCGCGCCGCTGGCGATCGCGATCGACCTGACTGAAACGATGAATGCCACCGATGTTTCGCCGACGCGGCTCGAGCGGGCCAAGCTGAAGGTGCAGGACATCCTTTCGCTGCGAAAGGGCGCGCGCACCGCCCTGTTTGCCTATGCCGGTACGGCCCACATGGTGCTGCCGCTCACCGACGATGCGAACCTCGTCAAGACCTATCTGGCAGCCTTGTCGCCGGGCATCATGCCGGTTGCCGGCAGGGACACCGGCAAAGCGCTGCAAGCGACGGAAAACGCCCTTTCCAGCGAAACCGTGCCGGGCACGATCCTGTTCATGACTGATGGCGTCGAGCGCACGGCGTTCGAAGCCTTTGCGCAGTACAAGGGCCGCAACGACCTGATGGTGCTCGGCATCGGCACCGCGGACGGTGGCCCGGTGAAGACCGCCGACGGCCAGTTCCTGACCGATGCGTCAGGCGCGCGCGTTCACGCAAAACTGGATATCGATGCACTGAAGGCATTGCAGGCGGCCTCGAATGCTGAGGTCGCGACGGTCACGCTCGACGACAGCGACGTGCGTTGGATCGTGCGGCGGATCCAGAGCAGCTTTGCGCAAAAGACCGCCGAAGGTGTGACGCGCTGGTACGACGCCGGCTGGTGGCTGACCATCCCGATCGCGCTCCTCGCCGCGTTCTGGTTCCGTCGGGGCTGGACGGTGCGCTGGGCAGTCTATCTGATTGCCGTCGGCACGGTGTTATCGGGAGCAAAGGCGGAGGCAGCCGATCGCAGCTTTGCCGATCTCTGGTTTACACCGGACCAGCAGGGCCAGCGCGCCTTCGAGCGCGGTGACTTCCAGGGGGCGGCCGGCGATTTCACCGATCCGGCCTGGCAGGGCGTCGCGGCCTATCGTATCGGGCGCTACCAGGATGCCATCGACGCCTTTGCCCAGGCTGACACGGCCGAAAGCTACTATAATCAGGGCAACGCCCTGATGCATCTCGACAAGGCTGAAGAAGCGATCGCCGCCTACCAGCAGGCTCTGAAACGGCGCCCGGACTGGCTAGAGGCCAAGCAGAACCTGGCGGTGGCTGAGAAACGCAAGGCCGACAAGGACAAGCAAGAACAGGATGAACAGCAGGAACAGGCGGGCATGGACCCCGACCAGGTCCAGTTCGACGACAAGGGCAAAAAGGGCAAGGAGGCCACAGTCCAGGGGGCGCCGCAGACCACCGAGATGTGGATGCGCAATATCCAGGTCTCTCCGGCCGATCTGCTGGCACGGAAATTCGCGATCGAAGCGAAGGATGCGAAACCATGAACCTTCGCATCTTGCCCATTCTCCTCGGGTTGTTCACCCTCTGGCTGTCGCTGGCGAACTTCGCGCTTGCCGCCGAGCCATTTGCCCGCGCCACGCTCGCCACCAAGGGAACGATCTACGCCGGACAGCAGGTAGAAGTCGACGTTGATGTTTTTGTGCCGAACTACTTCCTCGCGGCGCCGCAATTTCCGCTGTTCGACCTGCCGGGGGCGGTTGTCGCTATGCCCGATGATCGCGGCATGAACCTGAGCGAAACCGTCGATGGCGCCGCCTTTTCCGGCATCCGCAAGACCTATGTGATCACCCCGCAGGCGGCCGGAGACTACGTATTGCCGCCTGTCGATATCCCGTTCGGCTATGCGGCCGTCCCCGGCGAAACTACACAAGGCCGCGTTAAACTGCCGGCGCTGCGCCTGACGGTGACGGCAGTGCCCGGCGGCGCTGACGGCCAAGCCGGCGTCACCGCCGCGAAAGTGACGATCACCCAGGCCTTCGACCGGGACCCGGCGAGCCTGCGCGCCGGCGATGCCCTGGTGCGCACTGTCACCGTCCATGCGGAAGGGTTGGCGGCGATGATGATCCCCGAACCGACCTTCGAGGCGGCGGCCGGCGTGCAGGTCTATGTCCACGACCCCGTCCTCTCCGAGGACAGATCGGACCGCGGCGAATTTCGCGGCGGCGTCCGCAAGGACACGGCCACCTATGTCTTCGCAAAAGCGGGAAACTACGCGATCCCCGCGATCACCGTGCAGTGGTTCGATCCGACGGTCGGCAAGACAAAAACGGCCGAAGCGCCTGGGGCCAAGGTGTCGGTTGCGGCAGCGCCAGCAAATGCGACCGCTCTAGCCCCGCCTTCCCCACCGCCGGAGAAAGCACCCTTCGATTGGCAATGGTGGGGCGCCGCCCTGCTGGCCGTGACCGCGCTGGCGCTTCTGATCCACGTTGCCGCCGATTTGACCGGCCGTATTCAGGCGTGGCTTGACGAAGCACGGATGCGGCGGGCGCAGTCCGAACCCACGGCTTTCCATCGCGTCGATGAGGGATGCCGCAGTGGCGACGCCCAACGTTTTGAGGCGGCGATCGACGCGTGGTCGCGAAAGACGGGAAACATACCGTTAGCCCGCTGGCTAGACCGCTTCGCAGACGTGGAGACAAGGGCAGCCTTCGCCGAGCACCAGCGGTTACTTTATCGAAGCGCACAGAATACGGCGCAGAAGGCCAATCTCCTGCCGCTCAGAACCGGCCTCCGCAGGGCCAGGCGGCTCTGGCTCGAGCAAACCTCCGACGACGAGCCGGCGCCGGCCAACGAACTGCCTGACCTCAACCCGGCGCTCGGCGCCGAACCAAGGGAGGCATGAGAGCGCCTCTCACCGCCTATGCCGGCTGCCGCGCCGAATGGGCTCGCGATATGGGGTTGTTGATGCGGATCGAACCGGCCAACGCTTATTATCGGTGGTTTGTTTCGAGCAGCGAACGATAACGGATCGCTTGATGTCGCTGATTTGAGCACAACGGTTTTCGCCAGATGGGCGCAAGCCGTTCGGAGAGCCCTAACGAGCCAAGAGTAATTCCGCGGAAAATGCCAAGCGGCGCGAAATATTTGCGCAGCTGCCTTTGCGAATGGCACGGATTTGCAACACAGCGGCCTCGCTCGCGGTGTATCCTGTACCTCAATCGATCCAATCATCTGTTGGGCAGGGAGGCAGGGTATCTTCATGGCGGAATCGGACAAGGCGGAATCGGACAAGACAGAAAGCGCCGCGACTTCGCGAGCGGCGATGGAAGGCGAGTTGGGCATTCTCGCACGACGGCGCATCGAGGCCGGGATCATCGCGCCGATCTATGAGGCGATGCGCGAAGAGATCGGCGAGGAGCGCGCCCAGGCGATCATCGACAAGGCCGTCAGCCAAGCCGCCATCGAGGCCGGCAAGGCATTTGCCGCCAAGACGCCCGGCGGCACCAATCTTCGGACGTTCCAGGAGTTGCAGGATCTCTGGACGCAGGACGATGCCCTGACGATCGAGGTGACCAAGGCGACCGACGACGAATTCCACTACAACGTCAAACGCTGTCGATACGCCGAGACCTATCGCGAGATGGGGCTCGGCCATATCGGGCATCTGCTGTCCTGCAACCGCGACGGCGTGTTCTGCACCGGTTACGATCCGCGCATCACGCTTGAGCGCACGCAAACGGTGATGCAGGGCGCATCCCATTGCGATTTCCGCTACCGATTGAATACTGAAGCGGCCGGAGAAAAGAAATGACCGCGGCCGGACACGCGCGCAACACGCCGGCCACGGGCACCAACATGCCTGAGATCAACGGCGACCGGCTGTGGGCGGATATCGTTTCCACGGCGCGCTTCGGCGGCACCGACAAGGGTGGTGTCACCCGGTTGACGCTGACGGAGGAAGACCGCCAAGTCCGCGACTGGTTCGTCGCAGAATGCCGTTCGCTTGGCTGCATGATCGAAGTCGACCGGATCGGCAATATCTTCGCCACCTACCCCGGCGAAGACCCGTCGCTGTCGCCGATCGCCGTCGGCAGCCATCTCGATACCCAGCCGCAGGGCGGCAGGTTCGACGGTATCCTGGGGGTTCTCGCCGGGCTTGAACTGATCCGCACGCTGAAAGAGACCGCAACGGTGTTGCGGCACAACCTCACGGTCGTCAACTGGACGAACGAGGAAGGTTCGCGCTTCTCGCCGGCAATGATGGGTTCCGGCGTCTTCGCCGGCGCATCGCGCCTGGAAGCGATCGATGCCGTGCTGGACCAGGATGGAACGAGCGTGCAAACGGCGCTCGAAACCATCGGCTATCGCGGCGAAACTCCTGTCGGGCAAGTCGGTTTTGCCGCCTATGTCGAGCTCCACATCGAGCAGGGTCCGCTGCTGGAGGCGGCGGCAACGCAGATCGGCATCGTCACCGGCGTGCAGGGTGTACGGTGGTTCGATGTCGCAATCACGGGGACGGAAGCCCATGCGGGCAGCACACCGATGGCGCAGCGCAATGACGCGTTGGTCGCGGCCTCTCAGATCGTGCTTGCCGTGCGCGATATCGCGCACCGACATCTCCCCGGCGTCGGCACAACAGGCTTTGTCGCGGTCGGCCCCAATTCGCGCAATGTCGTGCCCGGCGCGGTGCAATTGCAGATCGATATGCGCCACCCATCGGAAGAAGGGCTTGACCTGATGCAGGCGGCTCTGGAGCGGTCCGTCGGCGCGATCGATGCCAAGGCCGTACTTAATCCCATCTGGTCGAAACAACCGGTGGTCTTCGATCCTGCCATCGTCGATGCGGTGCGCGCCAGCGCCCGGGCGCTCGGATACTCCGCGACCGAGGTCGTCTCCGGCGCCGGTCACGATGCCGCCCATATTGCCGGCATCTGCCCGACCGCGATGATCTTCGTGCCCTCAAAGGACGGGTTGTCGCACAACGAGGCAGAATATTCCTCGCCTCAGGAATGCGCGCGCGGTGCCGGGGTTCTGTTGCAGACCGTGCTGCAGATCGACCTGAAATAACGGCAAGGCCGCCGGCAGGGCTTCCCTGCCGGCGACGCCGATTTGAAGACTTGCTAAAGCACGCCGCGATCTCTAGGCTTCGCTAGCCACGCTGTAAACCATTGTTTTTATGCGATATACTGGTTCAGCCGCGGGTCGAATCCAGCCGCTCGTGATCTTTCTCGACCTGTTGCGCCTTCAGGTAGCTTTCGATCAGCAACTGATACTCCGGGAAGATCTTGGTGTAGATCTCGGCCCATTGCTGCGCGTCGTCACGGTGCCAGGTCCGCTGCAGTTCGGAGGCGACCGCGGCCGTGTCCATCGGGACAACGCCCGCCTGAACGACACGGGCAAGCGTGATCTCCTGCGCCATTTTCGAGTAGGTGCCCGACGCGTCGATGACGGCGAAGACCTTGTAGCCCTCATGCGCGGCGCTGATGGCCGGAAACGCCATGCAAACGCTGGTGATGGTGCCAGCGATGATCAGCGTCTTGCGGCCCGTCGCCTTGACGGCCGCCACGAAGTCCGGATTGTCCCAGGCATTGATCTCCCCGCGACGGGCGACATACTTGGCGTGCGGTGCGTTCGCATGAATTTCCGGGATCAGCGGGCCGTTCGGTCCCTGCGGCACCGATGCCGTGGTGATGACCGGCATCTTGGTCAGCGTTGCCATGCTGGCAAGCGCTGCCGCATGGGCGCGCAGCTTCGGCATCGGCATGTCGTTGACGGTCTGGAACAGGCCGCTCTGATGGTCGATCAGAAGCATGACCGCATCATCCGGATCGATGACCGGACGGGCGCCGTTGAAGTTTGCGATTGTGTTGGGCGTGCTCATGTTTGTCTCCTGTTTGCGATTGATCTCCGCGCGCTCGGGCCGATCGTGGCCAGGTTGGGGCTCGGCGCGAAGGAAACGAGCCTCCGAGAACTCAAAGCGCCGGCGCCGAGACGGCACCGAAGCTGCCGTTCTGGAAGTCGGCAAAGGCCTGACGGATTTCGTCGGCGGTGTTCATCACGAAGGGGCCATGCATGACCACCGGTTCGTCGATCGGCTCGCCGCTCAGCACGAGCACGCTCGCATCGGAGCTGGCATCGAGCGTAATGGCACCGCCTTCGCGGCTCATGAGCCCAAACTGGGCCTCGCCGATCAGGTCGCTGCCGTTGACGAGCACGGTACCATGCAGCACCGCCAGACCGACCGAATTGCCCTCGGGCAGATCGAGCGCGAGCGAACCGCCCTCGCTCAGGCGAAGGTCCCAAAGATTGATCGGCGTAAACGTCTTGGCCGGTCCGTCGCGACCATCAAATTCTCCGGCAATGACCCGCAGCGTGCCGGCCCCTTCCGGTAGCACCACCTCGGGAATGTCGCGGTTGAGCAGGGTCTGATATCCCGGCTTTGTGGACTTGGCGCGCGCCGGCAGGTTGACCCAGAGCTGGACCATTTCCAGCGTCCCGCCCTGTTTGGTGAATGCCTCGGAGTGATGTTCCTCGTGCAGGATGCCGCCGGCGGCCGTCATCCATTGAACGTCGCCCGGGCCGATATGGCCGCCATTGCCGGCGGAGTCGCGGTGGTCCACTTCTCCCCTGTAGACGATGGTGACCGTCTCGAAGCCACGATGCGGATGCACGCCTACACCACGCGGGCGGCTGGCCGGTGCGAACTCCGTCGGACCGGCATAGTCGAGCAGCAGGAACGGGCTTGCATGTTCGCCGACGCTGTCATGGGAAAGCAGCGAGCGGACCGGAAAGCCATCGCCGACCCAATGTGGCCGGGGGTTTCCAAAGATGCCGAGTATCTTGCGCATGTCTGTTTCTCCTTGTGCATCGCCTTGCAAGCGATGACGTTGAGAGGAACATATTCCCGCGACAAACCTGGCGGTAGACAGCCAAATGGGACTATAGTGTCCTATCAATAGGACAATAATTCACGATGCAGGACTTGAACGACCTTAAGCTTTTCGTCGATGTCGTCGAGCAGAACGGCTTCGCCGCTGCCGCGCGCAAGCTCAACATGCCGCGTTCGCGGCTGAGCCGTCGCATCGGCATGCTGGAAGAGCGGCTCGGTGTCCGCCTTGTCCAGCGTTCGACGCGCCACTTTGTCGTGACAGAGATCGGCAGGGAGTATTACCGCCATTGCGTGGCAATGCTGGTTGAGGCGGAAGCAGCGCAGGAAGTGATCGACCGCACGCGCTCCGAGCCGCAGGGCATCGTGCATGTCAGCTGTCCCTCCTCGGTCCTCTATTTCCAGGTCGGGGAGATGATTGCCCGCTTCATGGCCGGCTGCCCGAAGGTCGAGGTGGTGCTCGAAAGCACCAACAGACAGGTAGACGTGCTGCGCGAAGGCATAGACGTGGCCATTCGCGTCCGTTTCCCTCCGCTTGAGGAGAGCGATCTCGTGGTCAAGAGGCTGGCCGAAAGCGCACAACGTCTGGTCGCCAGCCCCCGACTGCTCGGTCATGACACACGGCCGCTGACGCCGGCCGATCTCACGGCCCTTCCGAGCCTTGCATGGAATTCGAACAGGCAGGAGCATGAATGGTGCCTGGACGGGCCGAACGGCGCCAATGCCATCGTGCGCCATAGTCCGCGGCTCGTTACCGAAGACATGGTGGCCCTGCGCCTTGCCGCCCTGAAAGGCGTCGGCGTCACGCAACTGCCTGCAATGGTCGTGCGGCAGGACCTGAAGGATGGAACACTGGTCGACGTGCTGCCCGACTGGGCGCCCCGGGCCGGAATCATTCACGCCGCTTTTCCATCCCGGCGCGGACTGCTTCCCTCGGTGAGGGCATTGCTCGACTTCCTCGCGGCCGAATATGCCGAACTTGCTCGCCTAGACGAACCGGGGACGTGATTGTGCCCGCACACGGCGCTGACGGCACCGTCAGGAAAGGTCGGCTGTACGGATCTTCAGGATCGCGGAAAAGCGCGGGTCGAAAGTGCGGCTGATCGGCTCGGCGGCAGCGCCGATCGCGACCGCCCAGGGATCGGTAAAGCCGATCTGCAGGCGCGGCAGGCTGCGATCGCGGCGATCGGCGAGGGACGGCAGCAGCGGCTGCATCGCATTCGTGATCAACTGCGCCAAGCCAGGCGGAAGTCCGCCGCAAAGGATCACCGTCTGCGGGTCGAAGATGGTTTCGAGCGCCTGGACGGCCGCACGCAACTCGTAAACCGCCGCATCCAGCCAACCGGCCAACCGGGCATCCTCGCCGGCCACCGCCGCATCGATGCGGGCATAGAGGTTCGGGTCGGCCGGATCGAGTTCGAGCAACTTGCACAATGAAGCGATCGACGCGCGGTGTTCCAGCGGCGTGCGCTCATGCTCGGCAACACCGCGCGGCCGGCTGAGGATCATGCCGATCTCGCCGGCATTGCCGTTGGCGCCGCGATAAAGCTCGCCGTTGAGGATCAGCCCGGCGCCAAGGCCGTAGCCGAGATAGATGCAGATCGCGTGATCGACGCCATGCGCGGCGCCGACCAAACGCTCGGCCGTGGCTGCGGCCGCGGAATCGTTCTGCAGACCAACGTCGAGGCCGGTGCCGGCGGCAAGCGTTTCGAGCAGCGGAAAATTCTGCCAGGCCGCCATCATCCAGGGATCGTCGTCCTCGGCTTCGATGCCGAAGGGACCGGGCATCGCCGCACCGAGGCCAACCAGGCGATCCTCCGATTGCGGCGCGATCGACGCAAGGTCGTGTCGGGTCTTTTCGATCAGGTCGAGAATGGTCTCGACGCCGGTCGCCGGTCCGCCGGCAGGAAGGTTGGCCTCCCCACGCGCAAGGACCGTGCCCACCAGATCGACTGCGATGGTGCGGGTGACGTGACGATCGATCTGCAGGCCGATGGCAAAGGCACCTTCGGCAACGAGGCGATAGGGCGTCGACGGCTGTCCCCGGCCGTGGCGAACGGCTGCCAGCGACTGGACGAGCCCGTCGCGCTCCAGCTCGTCGATGATGTTTGAAACCGTCTGCTTCGTCAGCGCCGTGGCGCGGGCAAGGTCGGCGCGGGACAATTGCCCGTTCAACCGCAGCGCATCGATCATGACGCGACGGTTGTGGGCGCTCGCCCCTTCCTGATTGGTGCCGCTCTTGGCCCGGATCGGCCGTAAATCATTCATTCCAAAACCCCACTTGACACTGTTAGAATATTGAACAAGAAATAAGTCAAGACAATTGACTTAATTGGGAGCCGCAACGAGCTCCGGGGGAACGAAGGTGGCGGCCGCAGGCCGTTACGAGCGCTCCGATAGATATGTCGACGGCCGTCCGCAAGCGGGCGGATTTCTCATATTCGGCCCACCGGGGAGGTGTGCCGGGAAAACTGAACCACTCAGTTATTGGAGGCAGGAATGTTGAAATCCATTAAGACCACGTTGCTCAGCGCGACCTTGCTCGGCTTGTCCTTTGCCGGCCACGCCTATGCCGAAACCACGCTCAGTGCGCTGTTCATGGCGCAGGCGGCCTATAGCGAGGCCGATGTCCGCGCCATGACCGAGGCCTTCACCAAGGCCAACCCGGACGTGAAGGTCAATCTCGAATTCGTTCCCTATGAAGGCCTGCACGACAAGACCGTGCTGGCGCAGGGCACCGGCGGCGGCTACGACGTCGTGCTCTTCGACGTGATCTGGCCGGCGGAATACGCCGCCAACAAGGTGCTGGTCGACGTCTCTGACCGCATCACCGACGAAATGAAATCAGGCATTCTGCCGGGCGCCTGGACGACGGTCGAATATGACGCCAAGCGCTACGGCATGCCGTGGATCCTCGACACCAAATACCTGTTCTATAACAAGGAAATCCTTGAGAAAGCCGGCATCAAGGCGCCGCCGAAGACCTGGGACGAATTGGCCGAACAGGCAAAGGTCATCAAGGACAAGGGGCTGGTCGCAGCGCCGATCGCCTGGAGCTGGTCGCAAGCCGAAGCCGCGATCTGCGACTACACAACGCTTGTCAGCGCCTATGGCGGCAAGTTCATCGACGGCGGCAAGCCGGCGTTTACCTCGGGCGGCGGTCTCGACGCGCTCAACTACATGGTGACGAGCTATTCGTCCGGCCTGACCAATCCGAACTCGAAGGAATTCCTTGAGGAAGACGTTCGCAAGGTCTTCCAGAACGGTGAAGCCGCCTTCGCGCTCAACTGGACCTACATGTACAACCTCGCCAACGACCCGAAGGAAAGCAAGGTCGCCGGCAAGGTCGGCGTCGTGCCGGCACCGGGTGTCGCAGGCAAGAGCGAGGTTTCGGCCGTCAACGGCTCGATGGGTCTCGGCGTTACCTCGACCAGCAAGCACCCGGACGAGGCGTGGAAGTATATCGTCCACATGACCTCGCAGCAGACGCAGAACGCCTATGCCAAGCTGAGCCTGCCTATCTGGGCCTCTTCCTATGAAGATGCCACCGTCACCAAGGGCCAGGAAGAGCTGATCGCCGCTGCCAAGCTCGGTCTTGCAGCCATGTATCCGCGCCCGACGACGCCGAAATACCAGGAGCTTTCGACAGCCCTGCAGCAGGCGATCCAGGAAGCGTTGCTTGGCCAAGCATCCGCCGAGGATGCGCTCAAGACCGCCGCAGAAAACAGCGGACTCTGATCGCTTCGGCTTCGACCTCCCGGGTGGCACTGCCGCCCGGGACTTGCCGGAACGGTTTCGCCGGCAATAGCATGATGGCCTAAGGCATAATTCCTTAAATCGGAATCGATTTAAGGAGAAAATTATGCGGCAGGTTTAAAGCGCTACAGCGTCCATTGCGCGTCATATCTGACGCGCGACACTGTAGATGGCCCAAAAGGTTCCCATCCCATGTCCGGTACCTGGATAACAACGCGCGCGTGGCTTTTGATGCTGCCGTTGCTCGTAGTCATGATCGCTGTCATCGGCTGGCCGCTGGTCGACACAGTCAGGCTTTCGTTCACCGACGCAAAGCTCGTCGGCACCGAAGGCAGTTTCGTCGGCCTCGACAACTATGCCAAGGTTCTCGGCGGTTCGAATTTCCAGCGGGCATTGGTCACCACCACCTGGTTCGCGGTTGTCTCCGTGACCGCCGAAATGGTGATCGGCGTGCTGGCGGCGCTGCTGCTCAACCAGCAGTTCCGCGGTCGCACGGCGCTGCGCGCATTGATGATCCTGCCCTGGGCCTTGCCGACGGTCGTCAACGCGACGCTGTGGCGGCTGATCTACAATCCGGAATATGGCGCGCTCAACGCGGCCCTGACGCAGATCGGGCTGATCGACAGCTATCGCTCCTGGCTCGGCGAACCCGGTTCAGCATTGACGGCTCTGATCGTTGCCGACTGTTGGAAGAACTTTCCACTCGTCGCCCTGATCGCGCTTGCGGCACTCCAGGCCGTGCCACGCGACATCACGGCCGCCTCGCTCGTCGACGGCGCCGGCCCGTTCAATCGCTTCCGCTACGTCATCATGCCCTATCTCGCGGGCCCACTGCTCGTGGCGCTGGTGCTGCGGACGATCGAAGCCTTCAAGGTTTTCGACATCATCTGGGTGATGACCCGCGGCGGTCCGGCCAACAGCACGCGCACGCTGTCGATCCTCGTCTATCAGGAAGCCTTTTCCTTTCAGCGGGCAGGATCCGGCGCCTCGCTGGCGCTGATCGTCACCTTGCTCGTCACGATCCTGGCGGTTGCCTATGCGGCTCTGGTCCGCAAAGCTGCAGGAGCCACCTGATGGAACGCCAGAGCCCGCTCTTCACCGCCTTCGTCTACGCCGGCGCCCTGTTGCTGGCGGCCGTCATCCTGGCGCCCGTCCTGTGGCTGTTCATCATGAGCATCTCGTCTGCGGCCGACCTTTCGGCAAAGCCGCTCAGCTGGTGGCCTGATGAGATCGACCTTTCGCGCTACGGGCTGTTGCTGAGCACGCTCGAAAACACCGCCGGCGCCGCCTTCGTCGCTTCGCTCTTCAACAGCCTCAAGGTCGCCGGCATGGCGACGGTTGCGGCCATCGCTGTCGCCATCCCCTCGGCGTGGGCTGTGTCGCGCACGCCCTCAGTCTCGTGGTCGCTCTATGCGGTGATCGCGACCTACATGCTGCCGCCAGTGGCGCTGGCCGTGCCGCTCTATATGGGGCTTGCCTATCTCGGCCTGTTGAATTCGGTCTTCGGCCTGGCGCTCGTCTATCTCACCATCCTTGCGCCCTTCACCACGTGGCTGTTGAAATCCGGCTTCGATTCCATTCCGAAGGAGATCGAGAGCGCTGCCATGATCGACGGCGCCAGGCTCGATCAGATCCTCAGGCTGATCACCTTGCCGCTCGCCGCCCCCGTCATGGCGACATCGGCGCTCTTTGCCTTCCTGCTTGCCTGGGACGAATTCTTCTATGCGCTGCTGTTCACCTCGGACCTGCGCGCGAAAACCCTGACGGTCGCCATCGCCGATCTCGCCGGCGGCCGCGTTTCCGATTACGGACTGATCGCAACCGCCGGAGTGCTGGCCGCCCTGCCCCCGGTGCTGATCGGTCTTATCATGCAGAAAGCCCTGATTTCCGGGCTCACCAGCGGCGGCGTCAAGGGATGACCATGACCGATACCAGAAACCGCCCGGCCGGGCTCATTGCAATCGACCACGAAATGGCCCGCCAGGCTTCAGACGCCGTCGCCTCGTTCCACGCCGCACAGGCGCTCACAGGCAGGATCGCCGCGTCGCTCAAAGCGACCGGAAGGCTGCTGCTGCTGGGAATGGGTGGCTCGCATGCGGTCGGCCGCGCCGTCGAACCGCTCTACCGTGCCCACGGCATCGATGCGATCGCACTGCCGCTGTCCGAACAGCTTGGGCAACCGCTGGCAATCGAAGGCAAGACGATCCTCGTCACGTCCCAGTCCGGAGAAAGCGCCGAGGTTCTGCGCTGGTTCGCCGAGACGAATGGTGCGACCGGCGATACCTTCGGTCTGACCCTCGAAGGCGACTCCTTTTTGGCCCGGAACGCCCCATCTCTGGTCGGCGTCGGCGGCACGGAGAAGGCCTTTGCCGCGACGCGCAGCCTGACGATCAGCTTTGCTTTGCATCTCGCGATCCTTGCCGCCCTTGACGACGATCCGTCGCCGTCGCTGCTGGCGATTGAAAACCGCCAGGCGCCTGACCTGGCGGCAGCACTGGCGACGCTCGCAGGTGTTCGCGCTGTCGTCACCTCGGGGCGCCAGCTGCAAGGATTGGCCGAAGCGATCGGGCTCGGGCTGGCAGAGCTGTCCCGGCTACCCTGCTTCTCGCTCGAAGGCGGGCAGTTGCGGCATGGGCCGATGGAAATGCTCGGGCCGTCGGTCGGTCTCGTTTTGTTTCGCGCCGCCGACGCGACCGCCGGTCTCGTCAGCGCCATGGCGGTTTCCGCCGCCGAAGCCGGTTCGCCGGTCGTCGTCTTCGATGCCTCCGGCGAGGCACCGATCCCTGGCGTGACCACCCTTTCCTACAAACCGGCCGCCGGCATGGCGGCGATCTTTGCGATGCTGCCGGTGGCACAAACGTTCATGATCGCCTTTGCCGAGGCACGTGTCGCCGATGCCGGAACGCCGGTCCGATCGACCAAGATTACCCGGAGCGAATGAAGCATGCGTCCTCTTGTCGTCATCGGCAATGTCAACGTCGATCTCATCCTCGGTCCGGCTGCTCCCTGGCCGAAGGCCGGGACCGAGATCATCGTCGATCATGACGAGCTGCGCGTCGGCGGCTGCGCCGGCAACAGCGCGCTTGCCTGGGATTCGCTCGGGGTCGACTATGCGATTGCCGCCAACATCGGCAACGACCAGTTCGGCACCTGGCTGAGGGACGCCTTTGCCGCGCGGGCAAGTGCCTGGCCGGTGGAGAACGTCGGCACGACACTGTCGGTCGGCATCACTCATCCGGACGGCGAGCGCACCTTCTTCACCACCCGCGGGCACCTGCCGCTCTTCAGTTTCGACGAGGTCCGCGCAATGCTCGACGGCGAGCGCCTGCGTGGCGGCCTGGCGCTGCTTGCCGGCTCGTTCCTGACCGATGCGCTGACCGCGGCCTATGACGATTTCTTCGATTGGGCCGAGGCGCACGATATCGCCGTGGCACTCGACACCGGCTGGCCGCTCGACGGCTGGACGGATGCCAACTGTGCCGCGACCATCGGCTGGTTGAAGCGCTGTCGCCTCGCGCTCTTCAACGAGGTCGAGACGACGACGCTGACCGGCCTTGCCGATGCCGCAGAGGCAGCGCGCGCGCTCAAGACGCATATGCCTGAAGATGCGATCGTCGTCGTCAAGCGCGGGCCGAATGGCGCCCTGGCGCTCGGCCCGACGGGAGACATCGTCTCCGTTGCCGCCCCCCTGGTCAAAGTGATCGACACGATCGGCGCGGGCGACGTGTTCAACGCCGGCTTCCTCGCCGCCCTCGCCGCCGGGGGGGCGCTTGAGGATTGCCTGCGCACCGGCGTCACCATCGCCTCGCAGGCGATCTCGACGCTGCCGCGCAGCTACGGAAAACCCTTGTCCGCCTTTCTTCAGGAGACGATCGCATGAGCGCGCTTGAGATCCGCAACATTCACAAGCGCTACGGCGAAGTCGAAACGCTGAAGGGCATCGACATCGCGCTGGAAAGCGGTGAATTCCTCGTGCTGCTCGGCTCTTCGGGCTGCGGCAAGTCGACCCTGCTCAACATCATTGCCGGCCTTGCCGAACCCAGCGGCGGCGACATTCGCATCGGCACCCGCTCGATTGTCGGCGTGCACCCCAAGGATCGCGACATCGCCATGGTGTTCCAGTCCTATGCGCTCTATCCGAACATGAGCGTCGCCCGAAACATCGGCTTCGGTCTCGAAATGCGTAAAGTTCCGGCACCCGAGCGGGAAAAGGCGGTCAACGAAACGGCAAGGCTGCTGCAGATCGAAAACCTGCTCGGGCGCAAGCCGAGCCAGCTCTCCGGCGGCCAGCGCCAGCGCGTCGCCATCGGCCGCGCGCTGGTACGCAACCCGCAGGTTTTCCTTTTCGACGAACCGCTGTCGAACCTCGACGCCAAGCTGCGCATGGAGATGCGCACGGAGCTGAAGCGGCTGCACCAATTGCTGAAGACGACCGTGGTCTATGTCACCCACGACCAGATCGAGGCGATGACGCTTGCGACGCGCATTGCCGTCATGCGCGATGGCCGTATCGAACAGCTCGGCACGCCGGAAGAGATCTACGATCGCCCGGCAACGCTCTATGTCGCCGGCTTCGTCGGTTCGCCGCCGATGAACATTTTCGAGGCTGGCATATCAGACAGCGGTCTGCGCGTGGAAGGCGGCGACGCTCCGATCGCCCTGCCGACGCGTTTTCACGGCAAGGTGTCGAATGGCCAACGTGTCAAGGTCGGCATCCGCCCGGAGGCGCTGCGGCTGGCAACGGACGAGGCGAATGCGCTGCGACTGACGGCGCGCGTCGAGGTGGTCGAATTGACCGGCCCCGAACTGGTGACGACGGCGCGCATCGGCGCCCAGCGCATCACCGCCTGCCTGCCGCCGCGCACGCAGCTTTCGATCGATGCAGAGCGGACATTCGCTTTCGACGAGGGCGCATTGCATCTGTTCGACCCGGAAACCGGGCGATCGCTGCTTCTAGGCTAATGCAAGGCAAGGTTCAGTCGGTCTCGCTGCGTGTCCAGAGTCTAGATCATTTCATTGTTTCATTGAAACAGCGAAATGATCTAACTCTTTGAAACTACGCAATTCCGGGCGGAAAACCGTTTCACACTTTTCCTGGAATTGCTCTAGAACGGCCGCAAGACCGGCGAAGGCGCGTTTCCGCGTCGCATCCCATGGCCGAGCCTTGCGACCGGTGGCTGGGTCTCAATTGAACGACGACGTTTTCAGGAACTCGGCCAGGCGCTCGGTCTGCGACTTCAGGAACATTTCCCTCGGATTGCCCTCTTCACCGATGCATCCCTGGTTCATGAAGATCACGCGCGAAGAAACCTCATAGGCCAACCGCATCGCGTGGGTCACGAGCAACATGCTCATCCCGTCTCCGCGAGCCCCTTGATTACCTGCATTCTCCCATTTGGGGGGTGTGATTACTGCTCCAATATAACGGACTATAGTCCTGAACAACGGATTGACGTCTCAAAAGCCGATGGTCATAACTTGTCAAGGGCGGATGATGTAGCTTCGTCGTGTGCCGCGCCTGATAAAAGGAATTGATGAGCGATGCCCCTGCCGATCGAAACACCCGCCGTCCTGGTGGATATCGAGATTGCCAAACGCAACATCCGCACGTTCCAGGGCTACGCGGACGCGCATGGCATCCGCGTGCGGCCGCATATCAAGACCCACAAGCTACCGCAGATGGCTGAGCTGCAACTGGAGGCAGGCGCCGTCGGCATCACCTGCCAGAAGGTGACCGAAGCCGAAGCCATGGTTGACGGCAGCGAGCGGATCAACGACGTGCTGATCACCTACAACATCCTCGGCACGCCAAAGCTTAACCGGCTCGAACGCCTCAACCGGCGCATCGCGCTGGCCGTCGTCGCCGACAATGAGACGGTCATCGACGGGCTTTCCGGCCATTTCGCCGACAAGGTGAAGCCGCTGCGCGTGTTCGTCGAATGCAATACCGGCGCGGACCGCTGCGGCGTCGGCACGCCCGCGGATGCCGCGCGTCTGGCAAAGCGGATCAACGATGCCAAGGGCATCGAATTTGCGGGGCTGATGACCTATCCGCCGATCGCAGGTGAGGCGAAGGTCCAGGCTTTCATGAGCGAAGCCAAGCACCTGATCGAGGCGGATGGCATCGCCGTGCCTGCGATCACCTCCGGCGGCACGCCCAGCATGATGCATGCGGCCGGCGCGCCGGTTGCGACCGAATATCGGCCCGGCACCTACATCTACAACGATCGCTCCCTCGTTTCGCACGGCGTCGCAACCTGGGACGACTGTGCCCTCACCGTGCTCGCCACCGTCGTCTCTGTGCCGTCGGAACACCGCGCGATCATCGATGCCGGCAGCAAGGTCCTGACCGCCGACCTTCTGGGTCTGACAGGTTATGGTCATGTGCTCGGCCGCGACGACATCCGCATCGACCAGCTCTCGGAGGAACATGGCCGGCTGGTGAGCGACGGACCGATCGGCCTGACTGTTGGCGAGCAGTTGCGGATCATTCCCAACCACGCCTGCGTCGTCACCAACATGGTCGACGCCGTGCATATCGTCGAAGGCGACGAGCCCAAGACCATTTGGCCGATCGTCGCGCGCGGCCACGTCCTCTAGTCAGCTTGCCTTAGCGGACGCAATCGCCGTCTGGCCGACCTTTCCAACGCTGGCCGTCCGCCTGACGGGGCAGATTCCCGTGGATCGCATTGTCGAAGCCGCGGCCAAGCGGCAGCCCCGGAGAATCACCGAGCGGAATTTTGGGGCGCGGCTGACAAGACGCCATGCTATTCTCCCGCCCGTTCGCCGAGCAGCGAAGATCGGCGGGCAAACCGGCATTGGGCAAACCGTTCCCGAAAAAGGCACAATAACGATAGGACTTTTCCCAATAGCCACTTCCGGCATCATCAGTTTGCGTTGTGACAGTCGATTAAATTGATAGTTTTATCTGGTAACCGATGGAGGTCGAGATGGGCTTTGGACGAATTACCGGAATTGTGGGACTGGCAATTGTCGTCGGAGGCCTGCAGCTTGGCGCTGCAAGTGTGGCTTTTGCCGACACGACGATCCTGAACGTGTCCTATGACCCGACACGTGAACTGTATAAGGACTTCAACACAGCCTTCGCTGAAAAGTGGAAGGCGGACACCGGCGAAACCGTGACGATCCAGACATCGCATGGCGGCTCGGGCAAGCAGGCTCGCTCCGTGATCGACGGCCTGCAGGCAGACGTCGTCACCCTGGCACTCGAGGCGGATATCGACGCGATCGCCAAGGAAACCGGCAAGATCCCGACGGACTGGAAGACCAAGTTCGAAAACAACAGCGCACCCTATACGTCGACGATCGTCTTCCTGGTGCGCAAGGGCAACCCGAAAGGCATCAAGGACTGGGGCGATCTCGTCAAGGACGACGTTCAGGTGATCACGCCGAACCCGAAGACGTCGGGCGGCGCGCGCTGGAACTTCCTCGCAGCCTGGGCCTACGCACGCGCTGCCAACGGCGGCGACGATGGCAAGGCACAGGAATTCGTGACGGAGCTGTTCAAGCACGTGCCGGTGCTCGATACCGGTGCGCGTGGCTCGACCACCACCTTTGTGCAGCGTGGCCTTGGCGACGTGTTGCTGGCCTGGGAAAACGAAGCCTATCTTTCGCTTGAAGAACTCGGGCCCGATAATTTCGACATCGTCACGCCGACGATCTCGATCAAGGCCGAGCCGCCGGTCGCGCTTGTCGACGGCAATGTCGATGCCAAGGGCACGCGCAAGGTCGCCGAGGCCTATCTCGGTTACCTCTACAGTGATGCCGGCCAGAAGATCGCGGCGAAGCACTATTATCGCCCGTTCAAGCCGGAGGTCGCCGATCCCAAGGATGTCGCCCGCTTCGGTGACGTCAAGCTCGTGACGATCGACGACTTTGGCGGCTGGAAGGAAGCGCAGCCAAAGTTCTTCGGCGAAGGTGGCCTGTTCGATCAGATCTACAAGCCGGGCCAATAACCGCGCCTTGCTTGCGACAGGATGCAATCGGCCGGGCCATCCGATCCGGCCGATTGCTTTGACAAGCCTGCAGGGGAATTGCGGGCATCAGGGGACCGCTTCGGTTTGACCGGGCGCATGGAAGAGGTGAGCTGGATTTGAGTGCGCATGGCCACAACAGGCGCTGGCGGTTTCGCCAGCCGAGTGTGCTTCCGGGGTTCGGTCTGGCG
>NZ_MBST01000088.1:0-425 GCF_001695865.1 Ensifer sp. LC384 | reverse complement strand
CCGCTCGACAGACACACGCCGGCCGATTTCGGCGTCGACACGACGGCGCGGCTGAAGGTGCTGAAGACCGAGGAGCCGGAAGGCCGCAAGGCCGGCATCAAGGTCAAGTCGGTGGCCGAACTGGTCGAAAAGCTTAAAGTCGAAGCCGGCGTGCTTTGAGGAATCCGTGAGGCCCGCCAGCAAACGGCGTGTCGCTGCGCTTCCGGTGCTCACGTACGTTCAGTACGCTGCGCGCCGGTTCTCGCGCCTCACCGTTTTCGGCAGGGCCTGACGGATTCAGGAACCAACAATTTTGGAGAACAAAACCATGGCTATTCTGCTTCTGGCTGATCACGACGGCAGCCACCTTTCCGACCAGACGGCAAAGGCGCTGACGGCGGCGAGTAAAATCGGCGGCGACGTGCATGTGCTGGTGGCCGGTGCCG
>NZ_MBST01000087.1:0-455 GCF_001695865.1 Ensifer sp. LC384 | reverse complement strand
AAGCGGCTGGCGCCGAGGGTGGCGGCGGCCTCCTCCACTTCCTTGTCGATCTCCTCCATGATCGGCTGCACGGTGCGGACGACGAAGGGCAGGCCGACGAAGATCAGGGCGATGACGATACCGGCGGGGGTAAAGGCGATCTTGATGCCGAGCGGCGCCAGCAATTGTCCGATCCAGCCGTTGGGGGCATAAAGCGTCGCCAGCGCAATGCCGGCAACCGCCGTCGGCAGCGCAAACGGCAGGTCGACCATGGCGTCGATCACCCGCTTGCCGGGGAAACGATAACGCACCAGCACCCAGGCGAGGATGACGCCGAACACCAGATTGACGATCGCCGCGACAAAGGCCGTGCCGAAGCTGATCTCCAGCGCATTCAAGGTGCGGGTATCGAGCGCCAGCGTCATGAACTGCGACCAGCCGAGGCTGCTCGAGCGCCAGAGCAGGCCCGACAGCGG
>NZ_MBST01000086.1:0-455 GCF_001695865.1 Ensifer sp. LC384 | reverse complement strand
CCGCTGTCGGGCCTGCTCTGGCGCTCGAGCAGCCTCGGCTGGTCGCAGTTCATGACGCTGGCGCTCGATACCCGCACCTTGAATGCGCTGGAGATCAGCTTCGGCACGGCCTTTGTCGCCGCGGTCGTCAATCTGGTGTTCGGCGTCATCCTCGCCTGGGTGCTGGTGCGCTATCGTTTCCCCGGCAAGCGGGTGATCGACGCCATGGTCGACCTGCCGTTTGCGCTGCCGACGGCGGTCGCCGGCATTGCGCTGGCGACGCTTTATGCCCCCAACGGCTGGATCGGACAATTGCTGGCGCCGCTCGGCATCAAGATCGCCTTTACCCCCGCCGGCATCGTCATCGCCCTGATCTTCGTCGGCCTGCCCTTCGTCGTCCGCACCGTGCAGCCGATCATGGAGGAGATCGACAAGGAAGTGGAGGAGGCCGCCGCCACCCTCGGCGCCAGCCGCTT
>NZ_MBST01000085.1:0-656 GCF_001695865.1 Ensifer sp. LC384 | reverse complement strand
ACCTTCATCGGCATGGGCGTTTCCGGCGGTGAAGAGGGCGCGCGCCACGGCCCGTCGATCATGGTCGGCGGCACGGAAGACTCCTACAGGCGCGTCGAGACGGTGCTGACCTCGATCGCCGCCAAATACGACAACGACCCGTGCGTCGCCTGGCTCGGCGAAAACGGCGCCGGCCACTTCGTCAAGACGATCCACAACGGCATCGAATATGCCGACATGCAGATGATCGCCGAGATCTACGGCATCCTGCGCGACGGCCTGAAGATGACGGCGGGCGAGATCGGCGAGGTGTTCGGCGCCTGGAACAGGGGCCGCCTCAACTCCTACCTGATCGAGATCACCGAGAAGGTGCTGAAGGCAGCCGACCCGCTGACCGGCCAGCCGATCGTCGACCTGATCCTCGACAAGGCCGGCCAGAAGGGCACCGGCAAGTGGTCGGTGATCGAAGCGCAGAACATGGGCGTTCCGGCGACCGCGATCGAAGCGGCCGTTGCCGCCCGCAGCATCTCGTCGGCGAAGGACGAGCGCGAAGCCGCGGAGAAGATCCTTGGCCTGCCCGATGTCGGCGCGTTCACGGTCGCCGACAGGGCCGCCTTCATCAGGGACCTGGAAAACGCGCTGCTGGCCGCCAAGATCGGCGCCTATGCGCAGGGCTT
>NZ_MBST01000084.1:0-515 GCF_001695865.1 Ensifer sp. LC384 | reverse complement strand
AAAGGCCCCTTCGCCATGAGCGTCAACCAGGCCGGCGGCTTCTTCCGCGGCACCGGGGACGAAGCGCAGCCGAACATCCAGCTCTATTTCAACCCGCTCTCCTACCGCATTCCCAAGGACCCCAAGGCCGGGCTGAAGCCGGAACCCTATCCCGGCTACCTGATCTGCTTCAATTCCTGCCGACCCGCCAGCCGGGGAAGCATCGCGATCACCTCCGCCGATCCGCGCACCGCGCCGCAGATCCGTCCGAACTATCTTTCGGCGAACAAGGATATCGAGGAAGTCGTGCAGGGAAGCCGGTTGGTGCGCAGGATCGCCTCCGCCTCGGCCCTCTCGACCGTCACCGCCGAGGAAGTCTCGCCTGGACCCTCGCTTGACAGCGACGAGGCGCTTATTGACTATTTCCGCGAGAATTCCGGTTCGATCTATCACCTGTGCGGCACCTGCGCGATGGGACCGGACGAACAGGCGTCGGTCGTCGACGCACAGCTCAAGGTGCACGGCATCGAAGGCCT
>NZ_MBST01000083.1:0-515 GCF_001695865.1 Ensifer sp. LC384 | reverse complement strand
AGGCCTTCGATGCCGTGCACCTTGAGCTGTGCGTCGACGACCGACGCCTGTTCGTCCGGTCCCATCGCGCAGGTGCCGCACAGGTGATAGATCGAACCGGAATTCTCGCGGAAATAGTCGATGAGCGCCTCGTCGCTGTCAAGCGAGGGCCCAGGCGAGACTTCCTCGGCGGTGACGGTCGAGAGGGCCGAGGCGGAGGCGATCCTGCGCACCAGCCGGCTTCCCTGCACGACTTCCTCGATATCCCTGTTCGCCGAAAGATAGTTCGGACGGATCTCCGGCGCGGTGCGCGGATCGGCGGAGGTGATCGCGATGCTTCCCCGGCTGGCGGGTCGGCAGGAATTGAAGCAGATCAGGTAGCCGGGATAGGGTTCCGGCTTCAGTCCGGCCTTGGGATCCTTGGGAATGCGGTAGGAGAGCGGGTTGAAATAGAGCTGGATGTTCGGCTGCGCTTCGTCCCCGGTGCCGCGGAAGAAGCCGCCGGCCTGGTTGACGCTCATGGCGAAGGGGCCTTT
>NZ_MBST01000082.1:0-541 GCF_001695865.1 Ensifer sp. LC384 | reverse complement strand
GCTTATACTATGCACTTATGGTGATGTGCTAAGGGTTCCTGGTTCAGAGAGAAAGAGCCTCTTACACCTAAGGGCTGAAGGAAGGGATGTAAGACCTCTATACTCTTGTCTTGATGCTATTAGGATAGCACAGGAAAACCCTCAAAGGGAGGTAGTATTCTTTGCCATAGGCTTTGAGACCACAACGCCCCAAACCGCAGTGCTGATAAAGAAGGCAAAAGAAATAGGCATAAAAAACCTCTCCGTGGTTTCCAACCACGTGATAACCCCTGCCGCCATACAGCACATACTGAACGCACCAGAGATGAGGGAATTGGGTAGGGTGGAGATAGACGGCTTTATAGGTCCTGGGCATGTAAGCGTCATAATTGGCACAAAGCCTTACGAATACTTTGCGGAGGAGTTTTTAAAGCCGGTGGTTATATCTGGTTTTGAACCCTTGGACATTATGCAATCTGTATACATGGTAGTAAGGCAGATAGTTGAGAGAAGGTCCTGCGTAGAAAACCAGTATGTGAGGTTTGTAAGCAGGGAGGGAAAT
>NZ_MBST01000081.1:0-552 GCF_001695865.1 Ensifer sp. LC384 | reverse complement strand
CCCGGTTGGCCCGCGCCGCCAGATCACCCCAAAGGAGTATAGCTGGCAGTGACCTGCCACGCTTGTCGGTCGCCCGGCACAGGCGCAGAATACCGCGCCGCTGGGGCAAAGGTTTACCAGGGATGAGCGAATCATGATCGATATGAGCCTCACCAATCTGCATGCAGGAAAAACAACAATCGCCGCCGCGGCCATCGAGGCACTCGCGGGTCGGTTGCGCGGGCGCGTCCTGAATGCGGGCAACGCATCCTATGATGAGGCGCGCACGATCTGGAATGGGATGATCGACCGGCGGCCCGGGCTGATCGTGCAATGCGCCGGGGCCGCCGATGCCGTCAATGCGGTTCGCTTCGCGGCGGAGAACCAGTTGCTCGTCGCGGTGCGCGGCGGCGGGCACAACATTGCTGGCAATGCGGTCTGCGACGGCGGCCTAATGATCGATCTCACACCGATGAAGTCGGTGCGCGTCGATGCGACGACGAAGAGGGCCTGGGTCGAGCCGGGCGCCACGCTTGCCGATGTCGACAAGGAGACGCAGGCCTTCCGTCTGGT
>NZ_MBST01000080.1:0-578 GCF_001695865.1 Ensifer sp. LC384 | reverse complement strand
TATAGCACACTGGCTGTCATGGGTCCTGTTGTCTGTTACTTTCATATCAAGTACCTTGCCACTGTTTATGTCAAGTGCAACTTGAACCTTTATCCAACCTTTCCTTCTTTTCTTGCCGTGCTTTTTGTTGAGCCATTCTCCTCTGTTTGTTAGCTTTATGCCTGTGGAGTCAAGAACTATGACAAAGTCTTGTGGTAGGTCTTTTAGGTTATCTGGCAAGTGGTCAAAGTGGAAGTCTTCTCTTGTGTGTCTGTAGTGGATGGTTCTGAAGTTTGGTAGTTCAATGGATATACCCATTTGTCTGAAGAGGGCTCTTACAAAGCCTTCTGTTTGTCTGTATGGTAGTCTGAGGACATATTTGAGAAAGAGAATGAATATGATTAGTCCTCTTGGATACTTGAAGGGTCTTCCCAACTTTTTTGTCTGTTTGTTTTGTGCTTGGGCATCAAATATTTCTGGGTCAATGAGTATTCTTCCTCTTCTTACCAGTTCTTCGTTATAATTCTTCCAATCTCTCTTCATGGGGTAATGTTATCTCACAAACTTAATATTAGACACAGCAAGATAAAATCAGAAAA
>NZ_MBST01000079.1:0-628 GCF_001695865.1 Ensifer sp. LC384 | reverse complement strand
GACTCAAGCAGTTCCGAAGGGTCGCTACTCGCTTCGAAAAAACCGCCGAAAACTACCTCGCAGTCGTCACTATCGCAGCAATCGTTCTATGGATCAGATAACTGTCCACACTTCCTAGGCCGGCATGGTCGAAAACGGCACTCTCCTCTTGAAGGACGGGAGCCTGATGGCGGGCTGGTATTTCGCCGGCCCAGACTCCGAAAGCGCCACTGATCTCGAGAGGAACGAGCTATCGCGTCAGGTCAACGCGATCCTGTCACGACTTGGCAGCGGCTGGATGATCCAGGTCGAAGCCATCCGTATTCCCACGGTCGACTACCCTTCAGAAGATCGCTGTCATTTCCCAGACCCGGTGACGCGCGCAATTGATGCCGAACGACGGGCGCATTTCGCACGCGAGCAGGGACATTTCGAGAGCAAGCACGCGCTCATCCTCACCTATCGGCCACCTGAACCCAAGAAAATAGGGCTTAGCAAATACGTCTACTCCGACAAAGAAAGCCGCAGGAAGGGGTCGGTTCCGGCTGGGGGCGGAATGACACTCTAAGCGCTTGCGGCCTTGGGCCAGAGATATTCGCCTGTCAATAATATGTGCGCCCAACCCAGCGGAGAGATGTGCGCCAGAAGT